>NZ_KI911558.1:395387-401389 GCF_000515235.1 Synechococcus sp. CC9616
CATCAAGGGTTTTGAGCTTGCTGGGTTTCTTGGCTGAAAACTCCAGCACCTCCTCACCATGGTCGTGGCCGTGGTCATGATCGTGATGGTCGTGGTATGCCATGAAGATCAATGCGCGTTGAAGCTTCCTAGCTGAGTTTCAGTGATCAAGCGTGAAGACAGTGACGCTTTAGCTGTTGCTCGTTGACCAGCGCATCAAAAACCCCGCCATTGCTGATAGGGATCACGATGCAGCGCATCAGCGATTTCGCTCCATCTGAGCACGTTCAGCAGATACATATTTCATTCAAATGATGTTTTGAGTTGGATCTTCTGCACAAGCTTGATCTGTATTGTCGTGCAGAAGAATGGTATTTGGTGACTAATAATCACAGTTGGCTGACGGGATTATTCCTTGTTGTTCGATTCCCAATGAAGCTTTGCCATTATTAAAGGAAACAATCCAGATGCTGTCATAATCTTGACTCCTCCACTTCGGCGGATTTTTTACGCCGAGGTTCTGAGCGATCTCATCAATCCTACTGTGTTTCCAAACCAAGAGGACAGTTCCTTTTTTTGACAGCACATCATCAGCAATTCCCTCATGATCATTTCCGCTGTAACTACTATTGATTTCCAGTTCATTTTTGATCGCTAATGGAGTGATTGTCTGAAACATTCTTGCATGGCTTGTGTGTTTGCCATTCCCTAATGAGGGAGCATAAACATGGTTAAATTTTGGAAATCTTTTGCGCAGTATCTCGGGAAGCTGCAGAGCGCGGTTTTGCCCTTCGCATGACAGGTTGTGGTTATTTGATGCCTTCTCTCCGTGACGGATTATCACGATAGACAAGTGATTGTTGGAAACGCCTTTGTCTGCCTCACGAGCATGACACGGAAAAAGACTACTGGTGACTGCCATTGCAGTAACACCATTCATCGCGAAGGAAAGGAGTAAGGAGCGCTGCATTGGCTCATATGTCATTTCACGCATGATGCCGAGCTTGGACCGTTTGTGCTGAATCGCCAGGCTTCACTGTCTGGATTGATTCATCAGGATCTCATCGCCACCATTAGTCCCAAGCTTGATAAAGCAGCGATGTTGCAGTCTTCACATTGCTTACATCAGCACTGATTTCTTACCCATTCAATCGGTTTGGTATCCCCTAGATCTACCGCTTTTTTCCAGTCTCTGCAGGCACCTTTAAGATCACCTATTATTTCTAAAATAATGCCACGATTTGTGTAAGCTATATAATAACTAGGACTTAGTTTAATTGCCTTCATGTAATCATCAATGGCACCTTTATAGTCCTTTAATTTGCCCTTGCTAATGCCACTATTGAAGTGGCTGGCTGGATCATTAGGGTCGATTTCTATTGCCTTAGCGTAATCAGCGATTGCCCCTTGATAATCCCCTAATATACTCTTAGTAATGCCACGATTGAGGTAGGATTCAGCATAACCGGGGTCGTACTGGATTGCTTTTGTGTAATCAGAAATGGCGCCATTAAAATCGTCTAATTTACGTTTTGCAAGCCCACGATTGTAATAGGCAAGGGCATATTTAGGATAAATCTCGATTGCCTTCGTCCAATCCGCAATGGCTCCTTTTAGATTTCCACTTTTTGCTTTATCAAGCCCTGAATTCAACAGATCGGTAGCATTCTGTGCATAGGCAGCCTGCGTTGACAGCAACCCTGCGCCAATTCCAAGAGCAGGTGTCAGCCCAAGCAGTAACGGGCGTCCTATTGGCATGAACAGAGCTAAGGCAGCAGCAAACGCAATCGTGGTGCGAGGCATCCTTTGCAGTGCATGGCTAGTCCATTTTTAGCTCTTATTGACAAGCACTGTCTATGTCTAATCTACAAATCAAAAACCCCGCCATTGCTGACAGGGTGGAGTGCATCTAAATCACCGCCATTGATTCAGCAACCAGCCTTACTCGTCCGCTCCTGTTCACCACCTTGGGAGAACATCGCTTCCATCGCTGCTGCATCTAGTTCAATATCAGTAAAAGCTCCACTTTTATCCATCTCTTCCAACTCTTCTGCAAGCTCATCGCGATCAAAGACATAACCCTCTTTTTTGCCATCCTTGATCACACGCTTCAATGCTTTTTTGGGCTCCAGGTTGAAGTCAACCAACAGATCAGCTTCTTCTGAATCCGTCAGTATTTCCCGGTAGGCAGCAATCTGCTCTTTGGTGTCACCGCCGTGCTCGTGATCATGGTCGTGCTCATGATCATGGTCGCCCGTAACAGCATCAAATGCCTCCATCCCCTCAAACTGCTCAGCACTGAGTTCAGGCTTGCCTTTGAACCGAGCGATCAAGCCACCCACCTTCTTCTTTCCCCAGCCCTTCTCCTCACCGTTGGCATTCAGATACAGCTTGCCTTTCTTCTCGTCATAGACCACATCCGCATCGGACTTCATCAGCTGCTTGAGTTCCTTCTTGCTGGAAGCAACCGCGAAGGATCCAGCCTCAATGCCATCAACAAGGATCAGGGCATCAGCATCGAGGGTTTTGAGTTTGGCCGGTCTCTTGGCTGAGAACTCAACAACCACTTCGCCATGGTCGTGTCCGTGGTCATGTCCGTGATGGTCGTGGTCGTGCCCCTTAGCCATGACGATCAATGCGCGTTGAGGCTTCCTAGCTGAGTTTCAGTAATCAAGCCTGAAGACAGTGACGCTTTCGCTGTTGCTCGTTGATCAGCTCATCAAAAACCCCGCCATTGCTGACGGGGTGGTGTGTGTGAGGTTTTGTCGGGAGATCGATCAGCACAATCAAACTGCCCTGTCTTTCCCTTGCGGGTTTTATATAACTTTCAGCCTTCATCACTTGGTCTCAGATATTTAGTCGTATGGGGCAATGCCGCTTGATCACTAACCTCGCCCTTTCATTCATCATCTCCTGAACAACACCATCAATCTCTAATCCCGCCCCGTCGTCATCACATAACGCCAGCCCAAATTCAGCCAACATCACACTACCAGCTAACCGCCCTGTGTCGCCCTTTCGGCGATTTATGTCTGGCAATCCTTTAAGTAATTTTCAAACATATTGATTACTTGATAGTAAGGGCTTTCCTGTTGATTATCATTGTAGCGTGCAGTCACTCTTTTCAGTGGATCTTCAAGCATGTAAGTGACAATCCATTGGGAATCTTTGCTCTGGTCTAGGTATTTCAAGAGAATTTTAGCTCTCTTTGTAACTTCCTCCGCGCATCGTCTTGCTCTGGCTTTGTCTAAGTTTAATCGATAGGTATTTCGATGACGAGAGGGCAAGCCCAAGCAACTAAAAATTATTCTAAAAAACTTGTTGACGTAGAAATTCCGATATGGACCTTGGTACGTGCCCTTGTATGGACCTTGGTAATCAATAACATTATTCAGAGAAGTTAAAATTGCATTTCGACCCTCATTGAAGTGCAAGATTAACTCTCTAATGATTCTGAATTCTTTGCCTAGGGGGTGTTTCTTCAACATTTGATTCACATAAGGGCGAACATAATTCATGTGCAGTCATCCAATTCTTTAATCTTACTCATTTTTAGTAGTTGTCACCACAACTCGGACACATTCACCATCGCCGTTCTGCCTTCAGATCACATCACCCGTTCGTGTGGTCTTGCTCGCTTGATACTCACCTGTTTGGGGGATTGGGTCCATCGCGCCATGCTCAGCAGCAGGCAGACAGCACAAATCACTACATATCAGTGAGTTGAGTAATTCATGCACGCTTAATGGCGTTCATCAGGTTGATATCAGGCTCTCTGTAAACCAGGCCATAGCAGTCATCGCTGGACTTGGTTACGCGAGAGCGTGGGTTCTTCTTGAGACAACGCTTTGCCATCTCTTCATCAGTGACAACGATGAGAACGTTGCCGTCGTGCATTACTTCGATTGATTCAATCATTGGTTCTGTTGTTTCAGTTCTTGGATTTGTCTGAGGATTAGTTTCACTTCCTCTCTTGTTTCAGCTTCCTCTATCTGTTTGTACAGCTTGAGGATGGTTTCTTCTTTCTTGGTCATGGTTAAAGGTTCAAAGGTTTAATCGCTACTGATGTGTGTTAGGTATATGAATGAGGGGGATTCTCAATAAAGTCTACTTGTTGAGAGTGTACCAATCAGAGGCCTGCTGATGCTGTGACCGATGCGGTGCATCAAAGAAACGAGTTTTCACACGTGTGAACACTCAGGTCAACGTCATCTCCCCGCACCAGTCGTCTCCTTGGCCAGTAATGAGGCCACGTTATTTTTGCAATCTAGCGAGTATGCATAGAGAATCCAGTGACAAACAAGGATCTCGGCTGATCGGTATGCCTTACCCCTGGCAGTAGTTCGCATTGAACTGTCACTGTGAACATCTGGCTGGCCAGCTGCAGCGCGAAGAGGTTCCCAGTCGCTGCAGAATCCCATTGCCAACAGAGAACAACATTGATATCCCCCTGGCTTTGGCGCTGATTTCTGGAGAATCAGAGGTGGGTATAGGGGTCTTTTGCGTCCCTGATACTACGATAATAGGCTTAACAAATTTATTTCATTTTTTATGAGGTCATTACTTGGAGCTATCGCAGCAATTTCAGTTATTAGCAGTCCTGCCTTAGCTCGCTTTGATACACCAGCATTCGTTAAATGTTCATTCAATGGCGTCATGGAAAGATGCAAGGTTGGCTTTGATACGGATCGAAGCTTTTACGTAGAATGGCTCAAGGACGGGCATTGGACTGTCTATCAATTTTCTTATTCCAAGGGTTCAGTTCTTGTCGGGAGCAAGACAGGCGACAACTGCGTGAAAGGCAACTTTTCATTGGTAAACGATGTATTTACTGTGACCACAAAAAATGGAGTTACAAAGTTATACCTACCAACCTGGAAAGCACGTCAAGTCTACGGACACGAAGCTCCAATGTACTGCGGATAAATAATTTTCCAACATACCTCAGCCCAAAATGATGTCTTCATGCATCATCAGTTCTTCCAGGCTAATCCTATGAAACTCATCCCACTCATCGGTGCACTGCTCTTGTCAGCGTCGCCGACTGCCGCTAGAGACTATCTGTATTTGAGGTGTAAATATTCAGTTGATATGGTGACTACCAATACAAAAACGTCTAAAATATCTGAAGACAGAACGATTGATGATAGAGCACTCCTTAAAATTGATTTCAAGCAGAAAACAGTTCTTGATGCGCGTTCTCCAGCCGCACTTGGCTATATGCTTCAAAATAAAACTATGACTATTATACAGAATATTGATGATGACGAAACGAAATTGAACGGTGTAGACAAAATAGAGTTGATGCCACCATATTCAACGTCTGGCACTGGAACTGCAATATTTAAATCTAAGAATGAAACCCGGACTTACAGCTATGAGGGTTCTTGCGAAGAAATTGATGCTTCAGTGTTTGATGAGGCTTTGAGAAAATGAAATTCCTCCCACTCATCGGGGAACTGCTCATCTCAGCAGTTCCAGTTCAGGCTTTTGAAACATTTGAGGAGTTATATAAAGCTTGTGAAGCTACAGAAGAAAACAATAATTTGTGCGTAGTTTCTGCACAACTCGGTGCTTCAATGATGATGGTGACTATGTTTTGTAACTTAGAAGCAAAAGGCAGGATTACAAAAGAGAATATAGATTTGACTTTGGATGAATGGAACTTTAATCAGGGTGGGAGTCCACTGTTGAATGAAGCAGTAGAGGAGACAATAAAAATGTACCCAGAATGTTCAATTAAACCTATACCCTAGTTGTCATAACAGTTCTTTCAGGCTGGTCCTATGAAACTCTTTCCACTACTTGGCGCACTACTTCTTTCAACAGCTCCAGTTCGTGCTTCTAAGACGTCTGAGGAGATAACGAAACCCTGTGAAACCTCTGAAGCAGCAAGGGAAGCTTGCTTAGCAAGTGGGTTCTTTTTTGCTGCGCTTAGTGGGTATACACTCCTTTGTGACTTAAGGGATACGGGTGAAATAACACCAAAGGTATTTGCTAGGAGAGAAAAAATTAGTAGAAAC
>NZ_KI911558.1:701489-873661 GCF_000515235.1 Synechococcus sp. CC9616
GCTGCTAAAGCCTTCAGTTGCTCCGGTCCGATGGCGGCGATCGGTCGGATCGAACTGAGCATGAACGACCAGTCGCTGAGATCGCCACTCGCCGTCAGATCCAGCCGGACCGTGATGGCCTCGGCACTCTCTCCCACGTTGAACTGGCTGGCTTTGCCAAGTGGTGTGTTGAGGAGAGGCTGCCAGACCTCTCCGAGACAGATGGCCTCGGCACGCTCTCTCAACCAGAGATCAAGACTGTTCCCGCTACCGAGCCGTTCCGCCACTGATGGGACGTGAATCCACAACCTTGTCCCTCCTGAATGGGGCTCAACGTGAACTGCCGGCAACGATGGTGCCTCGGCACTTGTCCAGCTGCGGAGCAGCAGAGCAGGTTGGTCACTGAGGTCGGTCCTGCCCTTTGACGGTGGCGACTTGGGCGCCACCCTTGGTGGCGTGGGGCGAACCTGCAGTCCCGCTTTCGTCAGTAAGAGGTCTCGATCTGATGATGCTCCGCCACTGAGGGGGAGTGAGCGGGCCACATGCCCCTCTGCAGGGCACTGGGCCACCGGATAGCGATCCAGATGGATCTCGACAACAGAGGTTGGAGGATCCTGTTGAAGGTGCTGAACATCATCCCCAGGCAATCGAATGCTGGTCAGCAGACGATCGTCAAGGGGAACAGCAACCAGCTGGTCCTCCTGTTGTTCCACCTGACCGAGCAAGGTTGTTGTTGCCCGCTCGAGAATGCACTGGACACCGCCCTCAGGAGAGCGTCGACGCCCCCCCTCTCGAAGAATTCGAACCAGAACCCTGTCTCCGTTCCAGGCGTGATTCAGCTGATGATCACGGATGTAGACGTCATCTCCACCGTCGTCACGGATTGCGAAGCAAAAACCTTTACTGCTGCAACGCAGTCGAGCCTCGATCAAGTCTGGGGTCTGCCCACGCAGCACAGCCTCTCTGTCGTTGCTGTCGATCACCCCCAAACGGCCGAGTGCCGAGAGCTCGGTCTCCAGGGAGAGCTTGTCGGCTGCGTTGGTGAGTTTGAGGGTCTTCGCCAGAACAGCTGTTGTGGTCGGCTTATCAACAGACAGCTGATCAAGCAGGTCGGCGACCGTGAATTTCATCGAGAGAGGGGGCGGAACCGATCTTCAAGATCGGGAGAAGAGTGGCTGATGGAGGAATTCGCAACAGGAGATGCGGATCGTGCAGAGAACTCCACGCCTGTTTTGATCCTAAGAGTCGGGTTGTTGGCTTTCGGGCCAGAGCAGACGAATACCGATCACCAAAAATCCGATTCCCGCAGCCAGTTGCAGCATGTCCGTCGGAATCACTGTTGCAATTGATCCGCCTGCCAGGGCACCAATCAGACTTGCCAGCACCAATGCTGACGACGATCCGAGAAAAACTGCCAGCGGACGATCGGATGTGCCGCTGAGCGCCACTGTGGCCAGCTGAGTCTTGTCACCCAGTTCCGCCAGAAAAACAGTGACGAACGTGGACAAAAGTAAGGTGAAATCCATCAGTTCATGCCGCTGTTGAGGAAAGGAAAAGAGAGCGACCAGCCTGGGCACCTAGCCAGAGCCCCAGTCCGATCATCAGAACGCCCGCCATTAACTGAAGACGTTCTGGGGGCAGAACCTGCGCCAGCCAGCGACCGACAAGGACGCCGACCAGGCTGGATGCGATCAGCGCCGTTGCAGCCCCGAGAAACACCAGCCAAGGGGCGCCTGACTGCGCCGACAGAAGCAGGGTTGCCAACTGGGTTTTATCACCCAGTTCAGCAACGAACACCGTGGTGAATGTGCTGACGAGAACTGTCAGGAAGGCCGGTCGTTCGTTCGAGCCAGATTGCATCAGGATTCAGCTCGCTGGGCACGGTTGAACCTACGCATCACCATGCTCCGCCCTCCGTAACGAGAACGGATCTGCTGACGGCAGCATTGAATTGCAAAGGCATCCAATGAATCTGAATCAACCTCGAAAAGTTCACCGAGCTCACTGACCCTGCAGAAGTCGGGTCGATCGTTGTAAATCCGACAGCGTCGTCCACCGCTGTCGTAATGGATGCACCAACCATCGTCACCCACCATCGCCAGATACTGATGGCGTTGCGCCTCTGAGAGCGCGGCCAACGCCTCCGGACGTTCCTCCGGACTGAGATGACAGCAGGCACCGCATTGTTGGATGCACTGCCACCGGTCTCCGCGACTGTTCATTGCCATCGTTGTGACAAGACTACGCAGACTGTGCTGGAATCCGCTGAGTGACAGCGCCATTTTTTTATGGGCATCGATTTCCACCTGATTGCCAATTTCGGCGCTCTCGCGCTGATCACCCTGGCTGGCCCTGCCGTGATCTTCATTCTCTTCTATCGCCGAGGTGCGCTTTGAACGTCTGAGCCTTTAGACGTTTGATTCAAGGTCGTAGCCCCAGGCCTAGCGAGGCTTCCTCCAGGAGTTGATGCACCATCGGGTGGCTTGCAAGCGGGTTGGAACTGATCAACGTTGATCCAGGCCTGATTTCCGCACAAATTTCCTGCCCTTCATCGTTTCGGACGATCAGCCCGGCATCGGAAACGAGACGGGCGTTGTAGCGATGATCTCCGCGCATCAGATCAATGCGTTCGGTGTGTTGCCTTAGGGCCTTGAGCACCAGCTGCAGCCGGGTTTCCCCTTTCCAACGGTTGATCCCGATGTTGAACGCCACATCGCAGCGTTCCGGACATGGCTCTTGACTGCGCCAGCGCCAGGCGATGGCTCGCCTCTGAACATCGTCCTGGCTGAGAGTGAGAGAGAGATGGCCTCCGTTGAGAACACGCGATTCAACGACAACGCAATCTCTTGCCCAGAACAACGGTGTTTCGTTGCCGACACCAAACGGTTCCAGCTTCTGCAAGTCGTTCCATAGCTCCCAGTTGATCTGCTCGAGCCGGAGAAGTGCTTCTGGCTGCACCGGCAGCCCCTCTCCTGCTCCGGACAGCCAGAGCTGCGCCAGATCGTTCAGCTGTTCATGCAGGGCACTGACATGACAAGCGGCCACTGTGAAACCACCGGCGGCGGGATGCCCTCCGTATCGGTCCAAAAGCGAGTGGCATGACTGGAGAGCAGTATCAACAGCAAAGCCCTTCGGTGCTCGAACCGATGCCCGCAGCATGCCGTTCCCTTCACCAGCGAGCAGGGCTGCCGGCCGGTTGTATCGCTCGACCAGACGTGCCGCGACAATCCCGATCACACCGTGATGCCAGTGGGACTGGGCAAGCAGCACAAAGGGCGGCAGTCCGCCGTTATCCGCCTCGATCAGCGCTACGGCCTCGGCTTCGATCGCGTCGCAAAGGTCGCGGCGTTGCCGGTTGAAGTCATCGCAGCGCCGTGCCAGCCCCATGGCGACATCAGCATCCACAGATGTCAGAAGATCAACGACCAGACCTGGCTCTCCGAGTCGGCCGACCGCATTGATGCGTGGAGCGATCTGGAATCCGATGTCGTCGCTGCGCAAGGGGCGATCGTCCAGACCAGCCAGCCGTTGAAGCGCTTTAAGGCCAGCACAGTCCGTACGGTGCAGATGTCGTAAACCCTCATGCAGCCAGCGCCGATTCGCTCCCTGCAAGGGAGCCATGTCGGCCACGGTGCCGATGCAGAACAGATCCCTGGCTGAGCGAATTGCTTCCGGCCGCTGCAGATCCTCTGCAACAGCCACAGCCAGGACATAAGCAAGTCCCACTCCAGCCAGCCCCCGATAGGGGGAAGCCTCAGGGGTTGTGGCCGGATGGATCAGGGCCGCCATCGGTGGTCGGTTCTCCGGGATGGTGTGGTGATCAGTGACGATCACCTCCATCGCAAGATCACGGGCCAGTTCAAGGGCTTGCCGCGCTGAAACACCGTTGTCGACCGTGATCAGAATCTTGATGCCGGCGTCATGCAGCACCTGAACCATGCGTGGATTCAGCCCATAGCCGTCATCGCTACGCGAGGGAATTGCCACTGTCGGTCTGGCCCCCAACGGCGTTAGCGCCTGAAGCAGCAGGGCACTGCTCGTCATGCCATCAGCGTCGTAGTCACCGCATATCGCGAGCGCTTCCTGATTTCTGCAGGCTCGACTGACCCTCTCAACAGCAATTTTGAGATCAGGGAAATGAGTCTTCGGATCCGGAAGCACTGGCGGATCAAGCAGGTCGATGGCTTCCTGCTCGGTTCTGATGCCTCGCCGCTTCAGCAGACAGCGGAGAGGAAGAGGGAGGTCGCATCCAGACAGGGGATCCGGCTCGATCACCGCAGGAAGGGACCAGACCCAGGAATGCTTGGCTTCGGACAACGGTTGGGGCAGAGGACGGCGCCGTCGGACAGCATTGTGCTCTGCAGTTAAGGATCTGGCCTCCATGACCCAGCTTCGCGCTGTCTTCTGGGATGTCGATGGCACCCTTGCGGACACGGAGATGGACGGTCACCGTCCGGCGTTCAACGCTGCTTTCAACAAGCTCGGCCTGCCGATCCACTGGGATCCGGAGCTTTACGCCAGGTTGCTGTCCATTCCCGGTGGTCTGCGACGGGTTCGGGCCTATCTCTCAGAGCGAAATCTGCCGGTGAATGAACAGCAGCTTCTGGACCTGCGAGAGATTAAACGCAGCATCTACCTGCAACGCATTCAGGATGGCTTCGTCGGCTGGAGACCGGGCGTTTGCCGTCTTTTGAAGGCCATTGACGCTGCCGATATTCCCCAGTGGATCGTCACGTCGAGTGGTAATGCCTCCGTCATGGCCCTGCTGGAAACTGGAGGCAAGGAACTGCCGCGGTTTGCGGGAATTGTCACGTCGGATGATGTGGATCAGGGGAAGCCCTCACCGGCGGGGTACTGCCTTGCCTTGCAACGAAGCGGTTGCCCTTCTGCAGACGGTCTTGCCGTGGAGGATTCCGCCGTTGGTCTGCAGGCAGCTCGAGCCGCAGGGTTGTCCTGTCTGTTGACCCCTTCGCCCTGGGATACGGACCTGGTTTCACTCATCCCCGAATCTGTTGCAGCGATGGATCATCTTGGAGATCCGACCAAACCAGCCAGCCAACTCCATGGCCCCCCTTGCCCAGATGGGCTTGTGACGCTGGAGTACCTGCAGGTTCTGATCTCCGGAACACCCCGATGAGCACAGTGCAAGACACACGTCTGTCTCGCGTTCAGGGTCGTTTTGGTGAGCGGTTTCTGCTCGGCTTCAAAGGGCCCTGGTTTCGCATCAGTCTTGTCATGCTTGCACTTCTGGGCGGATTTTTTCTGGGAAGCAATGCCACGGAGTACATCGGTGAGAGCCTTGCATTGCGGTCGCTCTCGGCCCTCACCTTTTTGGTGCTCGTGGAGCTGTTAATCCGGCTTCGATTCATGTTTGCAGGATCTCCAATGACCTTGTCCTGGCAGGTGATCGATAACCTCAGGATTGGTTTCGTCTATGCCTTGGTTCTGGAGGCCTTCAAGGTTGGATCCTGATCGTCCTCTGAAGATCCCAGAGAGGGATCTCGATCGGCTGCTGGCCTCCATCGGCGTGATGGAACGGCTGGTCTGGAAGCAAGCGTGGCTTGATCGCGGCATTGCTCAAGTTGGCCAGGAGCTCTGGGCTCCCGGGACCTCAGCTGATTGGCTCTGGTGCTTGGCCCTCCCTTTGCTCACGCTGGCTGAGCAGAGACGAGGGACCGGTCGCAGCCTGATCGGGCTGAGTGCTTTGCCTGGCTGCGGGAAGACCACGCTGGGGGCCTGGCTGGAAGTTGCCGCCGAGGCCATTGGCCTGTCGTTCCAGGTGGTGTCCATTGACGACTTTTATCTGTCCAGTCCCGCTTTGGATCAATCCATGGCGGGCAACCCCTGGGGTGTACCCAGGGCGATACCGGGAAGCCACGAACTTCAGCTCATGGCGACCGCTCTGGATGCATGGAAGTCGGGCCAATCGGTGCAGTTTCCATGTTTTGACAAGGCTCTTCGCGATGGTCGCGGAGATCGCAGCGGTTGGCGGAACTGTGATGCCTCGGTGCTGCTTCTTGAGGGCTGGTTCGTTGGTTGTGAACCGCTGGCTGAAGCCCATGCGCTTGATAGTGGTGCCGACCATCTCGAACCCTCTCTTCAGGATGGTGAACTCCGCTACAGATCAGCTGTCCAGAGCGCTTTGGAGGCTTATCAACCGATCTGGTCAATGCTGGACCATCTCTGGCAAATCAAGGCACCGAATCTGAACGCGCCGTCGTTGTGGAAACGCCAACAGAACGAATCTCAACAGCGTCTGCGGGGGTCGGGTCTTCCGGATGACGAACTTCGGAGCTTCATCCGGATGGTCAGCTCCGCCATCCCATCCCTCAGCTTTGAGCTTCCTCGAGCTGATGTGGTTTTCACCGCTGATGCGCAGCGGAATCTCAGTGGCCTGAGTCTCCGGACCTGAATCAGGACTCGCTGTCCTCTGTTTCGCTGATGGGATAGACAAATCCCTGTGCCCGGCCACTCAGAACCGACTTGCCGATCGACATGGCCCGCTGGGCTGCCACAGCAGCTTTGGCTTTCCAGGTGGCATGGCGCTGGTTGCGCTTGGCCTTGGAGGTTTTCTTCTTCGGTACAGCCATTGCGGCTCAGACATCACCAAACGCTGATTGTCCCGTTTGAAGAGGCTTTGCGTCAAATCGCTAATGTCTGCGCAGTGCTGATCTGCCGTGAGTTCTGATTCGAACGGCTCAAAGGAGTCCGCGGGAACCACGGTGTCGTCGCCATCGACGCTGTTCGGATTGCAGCGTGGTGAATCGCCCAGTTACTCAACCCTGCTGAAGGAGATCGAACAAGGCAAGGTCAAATCCCTTGAGTTGGTTCCTTCGCGACGTGAAGTGAAGGCGGTTTATCCCGATGGACGCGAGCTGACCGTTCCGGTCTTCGCCAATGACCAGCAGATCCTGCGAACGGCTGAAGAATCCGGAATCCCCCTGGAGGTTCGCGATACCCGCCAGGAACAGGCCATGGCGGGATTGGTCGGCAATCTCGCGTTGATCCTTCTGATCATCGTCGGGCTCTCCTTTCTGTTGCGCCGTTCCGCCCAGGTCGCCAATCGAGCACTTGGTTTCGGCCGCAGCCAGCCGCGGATCAAACCTCAGGACGATCTTCAGGTCCGGTTCGAGGATGTCGCTGGCATCAACCAGGCCAAGCAGGAGCTCCAGGAGGTCGTGACCTTTCTGAAGCAACCGGAAACCTTCATTCGTCTTGGCGCAAAAATCCCACGTGGTGTTCTTTTGGTCGGACCACCTGGAACCGGAAAAACGCTGTTGGCCCGAGCCATTGCCGGGGAGGCCGAGGTCCCATTTTTCTCGATGGCGGCGTCGGAATTTGTTGAGCTGTTTGTGGGTGTCGGAGCCAGCAGGGTTCGTGATCTGTTCAAAAAAGCCAAGGAGAAGGCGCCCTGCATCGTGTTCATCGATGAGATCGATGCCGTCGGTCGTCAACGCGGTGCCGGCATTGGCGGTGGCAATGACGAGCGTGAGCAGACCCTGAATCAGTTGCTCACGGAGATGGATGGCTTTGCTGAAAACGCCGGCGTGATTCTCCTGGCAGCCACCAACCGAGTTGATGTTCTGGATGCGGCGCTGACAAGACCAGGCCGCTTCGATCGACGGATTGAGGTGGGTCTTCCAGATCGACTTGGCCGTCAGGAGATCCTCTCTGTTCATGCCCGAACCCGTCCTTTGGATCAGGACGTCTGTCTTGAGAACTGGGCTCGGCGCACACCAGGGTTTTCAGGTGCCGACCTCGCCAACCTTCTTAACGAAGCCGCCATCCTCACGGCTCGCCGTCGGTCGACGGCCATTGCTGAACCCGACCTTGAAGCCGCCCTTGAACGCATCACGATGGGGCTGACGGCCGCTCCCCTACAGGACAGTGCAAAGAAGCGGCTGATCGCTTATCACGAAATCGGCCATGCACTTGTGGCAGCCTTGATTCCGGAAGCGGACAGGGTCGACAAGGTCACGCTTCTTCCCCGCAGTGGTGGGGTTGGTGGTTTTACCCGTCTCTGGCCTGATGAAGAGGTCCTTGATTCAGGCCTGATCACGCGTTCGAGTCTGATGGCCAGGTTGGTCGTGGCCCTGGGAGGCCGGGCAGCGGAAATGGTGGTGTTCGGCCGCGAGGAGGTCACCCAGGGAGCCAGCGGAGATCTCCAGATGGTGGCCCAACTGGCCAGGGAGATGGTCACGCGTTTTGGCTTCTCATCCCTGGGACCCGTAGCGCTTGAAGGGGCTGGCACGGAGGTCTTCCTTGGTCGGGACTGGTTCAGTCAGCGTCCTGGATACGCCGAGACAACCGGCCGTGAGATCGATCAACAGGTTCAGGAGCTTGCACGTCGTTCGCTTCAGCGTGCGATTGAGTTACTGGAACCGCGGCGAATTGAAATGGATCGCCTGGTTGACGCTCTGATTGAGGAAGAGACCCTGCAGGGAGATCGTTTCATGGTTCTGGCCGGACTCACATGATCCTGCTGCTCCTGCTTCCTGCGCTGCTCATCGTCTTGGCGGCGCGGATGTCGATGGAGTGGCTCTGGTTTGCGCAATTCCGCCTCGAAAGCGTTCTGCAGCAACGCTGGGGGTATGCCCTGATCTCTGCGGCAGCGGCGACTCTTGTGGTGGTTTGCCTGGCGTGGTGGCGCCGATCCCTCGATCACTGTGAAAACTCCAAACAAAGCTCCACGCCCTGGTTGAGCGGCTCCGGTTACAGCGCCGCCTTGTTGATGTGCCTGTTGGCTCTTCTTGCCAGCAGCTCCCTGGCGGTTGGGCTAGCGGTCCTGGCCTTGGTTCAACCCTTCGCCCTGCCGCACTGGCCAGAGGCGATGCGTCAGCTGAGTGGTCCCTCCACTGTTCTGATCCCAGTCGTACTGTCGCTGGTGCTCGCGGCTGCTCTGCGTCGGCGCTGGCTGGGATGGATCACCTTCTGGGTCTCCCTGTGCCTCATTTTCATCGTCGCCAGAGCCTGGGGACTCTGGATCCTGGCGTTGAAGATCCCTGATTCAGGTTTCCGTGATGCTCTTCTGAACACGGATTCCAGTTTTGCCCTGGGTCGCTTCAGTGCATGGCATTTCGGCCTGGAACTGGTTTTGTTGCTGTTGGTGTTTCATCTTTCAGCAGCTCTCTGGCTGCGCCTCACCCGCGCCCCCTCGCTCTCTGACTGGACGATCGCTCGTTTCGATCCAACGTTGCAGAGAGGTTTTGAGCGTTGGATAGCGGCTCTGCTCGCCGTGGTTTCAGCCCTCGTTTGGTTGTCCAGATATCAGTTGCTTTGGACGCGCACGGGAGTCGTCGCAGGTGCCGGCTGGCTTCAGGATCACTGGTTGCTTCCGCTTCGCACCGGAATCGCTGCTCTGTTGCTTGTGGCATCCCTGGCGTTGTTTGTTCGAAGCATTCATCTCCGCTCTCACAAGATCCAGAAACTGTCCCTCGTTCTGGTGGCAGTTCTTCTGCTCACCGAACTTCTGGTTACACCTCTGGTCGGGTGGCTCTGGCTTCGACCTCGGGAGTTAGTCCTTCAGACCCCGTACATCGAGGAAGCGATCCGATCCACTCGACACGCGTTTCAACTTGATCAGATTGTTCGAAGCATCAAAACTCCCTCTCCCAAGCTCACTGCGGACGATATTGCCGAGGGGCGCAGCACCCTCGATAACGTTCGCTTGTGGGATACCCAGCCCCTGCTGCAAACCAACAGTCAACTCCAGGAATTGCGTGTCTACTACCGCTTTTCAGGTGCTGCTGTTGATCGCTACCCGCTGCTTACTGATCAGGACACAGCCCAGCAGGTGATTTTGGCTCCCAGAGAACTGGACCAGTCGGAACTTCCGCCACGATCCAGATCCTGGCTTAACCGCCATTTCGTGTTCACGCATGGTTACGGCTTCACGCTCAGCCCCGTGAACACCTTCAGCAACGATGGCCTGCCGGACTATTTCATCAGCGATCTCGGTTCCTCCACGCGAATCAAGGGCAACGAGGATCTCGGCATCAGTCGGGAGGTTGTTCGTCAGGAAGTGCCTGTTGATCAGGGAGGTCTGTACTTCGGCACGGTTCCTGCCACTTATGCCGTCGCTCCAACAGATGTTGATGAAATTGATTATCCAGAAGGTGATGTCAACGTCTACACAAGCTATATGGGATCTGGCGGTATTCCCATTGGGATGTTGCCTCAGCGACTTGCCGCCTCCATTTATCTCGCCGAGCCGCGGTTGATGTTCTCGCCATCGGTTAATGCAAAAACCCGCGTGATGCTGCGCCGGGATGTTCGTGAACGCGTTGAGGCGTTGGCTCCTTTCCTTCAACTTCGTGGTGATCCATACCTCGTTTCTGTTCCATTGGATGAGTCGAATAAAGCTTTTTCCTCAAAACAGCATCAGTTTTGGATTGTGGAGGGTTATACAGATTCGATCACGTACCCCTACAGCTCCGCAGTGAATTCCGTAGACACCGATCGCTATCTACGGAATTCTGTAAAAGCAGTGGTCGATGCCTACAACGGCACAGTTCATCTGTATGTCAGTGAACCAGATGATCCCCTGATTCAAGGTTGGGCTCGTGTTTTTCCTGATTTGCTGGAACCCTTGGAAGCTATGCCTCAACAGTTAAGAGATCATCTTCGAGTGCCGGAGGATTTGTTCAGCGTGCAGGTTCAACAATTGCAGCGTTATCACGTAACAGACCCTCGAAAGTTTTATAGCAGTGATGATGTTTGGCAGGTTCCTCTTGAAACCTATGGTCGAGATCAAGTACCCGTCAGGCCTTATCACATCACAGCTCAGGTGGGGACAAACAGTGCTTCCGAGTTTTTGTTGCTGCAACCTTTAACACCATTGGCTCGTCCGAATCTCAATGCCTGGCTCGCAGCTCGAAATGACAATGAACATTACGGTGAATTGTTGTTGATCAATTTTCCTCGCACATCTCCCATTCTCGGCCCTGAACAAGTGCAGGCTTTGATCAATCAGGAACCGGAGATCAGTAAACAATTTGGCTTATGGGATCGCGGTGGATCAGAGGTCCTGCAAGGGAATCTCCTGGTTGTTCCTATCGGTGATGCGTTGATTTACGTCGAACCTGTGTATCTGAAAGCCAGTCAGGGAGGTTTGCCGTCGTTGGCTCGTATCGTCGTCAGCAACGGCAAGGAAATCGCCATGGCAAAAACACTCGATGCAGCCATTGCTGAACTGCAACAAAAAACTCCGCCAGCAGTGAAGCCAGCGGAGTGAATAGATTGTATTGACTTTAAAGAATCAGCCGATAGCGGAGAAATACTCCTTGCTTCCCTTGGGATCTTCTTTCATTGTTTTATCACCAGGTGTCCAGTTCGCGGGACAGACTTCATCAGGGTTGGCTTCGACATACTGATAAGCCTGAAGCACACGCAGCGTTTCATCAACATTGCGACCAACGGGTGCCTTGTTGATGGTCATGTGCATCACCATTCCCTGAGGATTGATGATAAACAAGCCGCGATCGGCTTCTCCGTCTTCGTTGAGAACGTTGTAAGCGGCGCAGATCTCTTTCTTGAGATCAGCAACGAGGGGGTATGTGATGTCACCGATTCCGCCTTGGTTGCGAGGGGTCTGAATCCAGGCAAGGTGGCTGAACTTGCTGTCAACGGACACAGCAAGGACTTCTGTATTTTTCGAGCTGAAATCTGCGTATCGGTCGCTGAATGCGGTGATCTCAGTAGGACAGACAAAGGTGAAGTCCAGCGGGTAGAAGAAGAGGACAACATATTTGCCCCTGTACTGGGACAGGCTGATCTCCTTGAATTCCTGATCCACCACTGCAGTGGCAGTGAAATCCGGGGCCATCTGGCCCACACGAAGGCAACCGTTTTCGGGCATGTTCTGAATGGCGGTGGTAATTAACCGGAACCGGTGAGCGACTTATGCGTAGTCGTACCGACTTCCAGTTCCGTCTGACAATTTATCACGATCGGCCTCCCTTCAGCTCATACACTCGATGCAGATGTGATCGCAAATGCACTGGGCCCCAACTCTGTTACGCAAGTTCAGCTCCACCGGTCATTTCAGACTTCTCAATCAGCTGCGGAGTGACCTGAGAAAGCGTCCTCTGGATCGTGATGCCGCCAGCGGCATGTTGAAAATGCCAGGCTCCGGACGCTTTTCCCGGCAACCAGCCGTGCGCAGCACTCCTGTCGTCAGCGATTCCAATCTGCCGAAATCCCCCCAATACGAGGAATCTGCAGCATCACAGCAACAATCACACAGAACATTTCGTGACCGCTTGAATGCTATTGACATGCGCTGAACGTATCAGGAACGCGTCGATACGACATAACAACCAAACGTGCACCTGAATGGCTCGGGGGAGACTTGAACTCCCGACCTTGGGGTTATGAATCCCACGCTCTAACCAGCTGAGCTACCGAGCCGTGGGGCTGATCTTAAACGATGATCAGTCCGTCAGGCACGAGCAGGGAGCTTGCCCAATGGGTTCACTGCTCCACCACTACTGCGACGGATTTCAAAATGAAGATGAGGGCCAGTACTTCGGCCAGTGCTGCCCATATTGGAGATGCGCGCACCCTGGGACACTCTCTGTCCTTCCTTCACCAACAACTGGCTGTTGTGGGCATAACGGGTTGATTCGCCGTCTTCATGTGTGATTTCAACCAGATAGCCATATCCACTGCTCCATCCGGCGTAGGACACGATCCCGGCACGGGACGCATGAATCGATGTCCCCGTGTTGTTGGCGATATCAATTCCTTTGTGCATTCGGCCCCAACGCCAGCCAAAGCCTGAAGTGAAAACACCCTTGGTAGGCCAGATGTAAGTGGGCCCCATGCTCTTGAAGGACTCCTTGACTGGGAGAGATGGCAGGGTCGGCCAGCTGGCACCGCCACTCACCGTGGGGCGAATGGCGAGCAACTTCTGACCACCAGCAGCCTTGGCAACGCGAACTTCGCGGCCAACACTTAATCGAGTGAGATCAAGGCCAGGGTTGTAGAGCTTCAGCTGATCTGAAGTGAGCCCATGCCGATTCAGAAACGATGCAAGGGAATCCCCACTTTTGATAGAAGCCTTGTCAGAGACCGGTGGAGGTGGTGTAAGTGGAGCCGACGTTGTCAGGGTGTCCGAATCGAGACCTGAGACCTGAATCGCACCCTCGGACGCACCTGCCGGCAAACGGATCCACTCACCTTTTCGGAACGTGTGACTGGTGAGGGTCTGGTTGGCCTTCGCCAGATCCCTCACATGGATACCAAGTTGGTCAGCGAGGGTCGCCAATTTGGTTGGTTGCGCAGCTCTCAGCCAAAACCACTCTGAAGAGAATGTCTGCTCTGAGGAGAATGTCAGCTCTGAAGACGATGTCTGCTTTGTGATGGCTTCGGCGGGAAGAGGTGGAAGTTGCGAAATTTCAAATGAACGACTGTCTGCCTGACCAGGGAGCGCGGACCACAACGCTGCTGCAAGCAGTGGTGAGGTCGCAAGTACCAGGGCCGGAAGAGATTTCATGAAAAACCAATATTCCGATTGCGTTCTGTCAAGGACAGCAATCGATCAGAAGGTAACGAGCTGTACATGCCTCCGCAAGCCTTCGTGGTGCAGTCAGCCGATCACCACAATGACAACCGCACACCTGCTGTGTAGAGAACAAGCGCGCAGGCCACTGAAAGATTGAGGCTGCGAACACCTCCCTGCCCCTCGGAATCAGCAGCGCCAGGCATCGGGATTGTCACGATCGCATCGCATTGCGCTCGAATGGAGTTCGGAAGCCCCATGTCCTCTCTCCCGAAGAGCAACACATCCCCGAACTGGAAGGGGAACGCCTGAAGTGGACGTCCACCGAAGCGGCTGCAACCGATTAGGCGGCGTTGTTCGGGAAGCTTGAGAAGAAGTTGGTCAAGATCCCGATGAACCGTCACATCAACATGGGGCCAGTAATCAAGGCCGGCCCGCTTGAGTTGACGATCATCAAGACTGAATCCGAGCGGCTCGATCAACTCGAGTGGTGTTCTGAACGCCGCGCAGGTTCTCGCCACATTGCCCGTATTCGGTGGAATCCTCGGTTCGAACAACGCCACGCGAAGGGCTGCAGCTGCCAACGATTGGTTCATGGCACTGGCTGTCCAAAAGCCTGAAGATCCAGTGCTCGGCCCTGAATCACCAGCCAACTCTGGTCGGCATGTTGCTGAATCCGCTCGGACAGCTGACCAAGACGGTCTCGAAACAGCCCCCCGACCTTGGTGGATGGCACGACCCCCCAGCCGGTTTCCTCGGCTACCAAGACACGGGTCTGCGGCATTGCAAGCAATTGCTTGATCAGAGCTTGAACCTGCTCTTGCCACTGCTGATCGGTCTGATCGAGATGCCAGGCGACAAATCCACCCAAGGCATCGATCAGAACGGACTGGGCGTGATCGATTGTTGCCAGTGCTGAAGCGAGATCAGCTCCGCATTCGATCAAATGCCAGTGTTGGGGTCGTCGCCGGCGATGCAGCTCCAGCCTTTGCTGCCAGGCGCTGTCGTCAGGCCGTTGCGCAGAAGTGGCGATGTAGGTCACACCAGCAGCTTTAGAAAGCAGAGATTCCGCCCAACGGCTCTTTCCCCCTCGGCTGGGGCCACTGACAAGAATCAGGGGAGACGCGTGTTGGGCCGACTCAACCTCCTCCATTCATCCCCTTCAACGTGGCCACAGACGATGGAGAAACGCGATTGAGATAGCGGAAAATCCAATATTTAAATATTGTCGCCAGAATCACTGGAAATGTGGCGATAAATAAAAGGATGAAATTTTCTTGCGCTGGTACACCAAAGTGATGGGCAATGCCATCAAGCAACACAGTCCAACCTTCAGGACTGTGATAGCCAACAAAAATATCTGTAAAGAGAATGATGGCAAACGCCTTGGCTGAGTCGCTTAACCCATAAATAGCTTCATCGAGAAACCCTCGTAGAACACGCAATTCATCTCGACTAAACACACAAACAAGTACAAATGCGATCAGTGCCGATAGATCGGCAAGAACATTCTTGATCGCATGCAGGCTCTCTTCCTCC
Source organism: Synechococcus sp. CC9616 (assembly GCF_000515235.1). Lineage (NCBI taxonomy): Bacteria > Bacillati > Cyanobacteriota > Cyanophyceae > Synechococcales > Synechococcaceae > Synechococcus > Synechococcus sp. CC9616. The sequence continues at coordinate 716,509 of NZ_KI911558.1, forward strand.
GTCTGGCGGTTGAGATCATCAGCTTTTCGGCTGAGTTCAACACGTAGCTCTTCAGTTGTCGGTGGATCATCGCCTCGCAGCAAGGCTTCAAATTCCAACTCCTGTTTGTATTCACTGAGTTGTTTAACGGCTTCATCCTGCAGGACATCCTTCGGGTAACTCAACACTGTGAGATTTGGTGCGAAGCGGTCAACTGCCGGTGAAATCAGATAAGTCCTTGAGACCTGTTGAATCAAAAGGGGAACAAGGATCAGCAGCAGTAGAACCCTTAGGGAGATGAGTGTTGAATCCCGTCGCCTGCGAAACCCGGCAACAAGTGTCTCCTCAGATGTTGGATCCAGCTGGCGACGAACAGAATCGAAGACACCGAGAAGTGAGCGTGGCAGCGGATCGGGGGAGCGACTGATGCTGGCGCGGCTGGAACCTCGTCCAGTGGCGTATCGATTCACCACCGCTTCAATCAGCTGGAGTTGACGCAACTCCTGGGTATCCAGCTGCCCACGATTGCTACTGAGGTTCTCTAACGACGAACGACAGATCGTGAGAGCCGTGCGAAAACGACGCAGAATGGTGGCCTGAACCGAACGGGGAACCGATAGTTCCAGTTCTGGTCGGATCGGACGATCGCTGTAGTACTCGAGTTCAAGACTCTGGATTAACAACGCCGATTCATAACCACGCTCCAGATCATTGGTGAGATCAAATGCCTGACTGCGTGCAAAAAATCCGATCCAGTTCCGACGGCTCATTGTGATGAATGGGTCAGCGTGAGAAGACCCACCAGGTGGCCATGGGGATGATGGTTCCTAGAACGAGGAGAACAACAATCCAGGTTGTGGCATTGCTGCTCTCTGTTTCCTCCTGGGTTGGAATATTGGTCGGCAGGGTGGTGCGGACGATCTCTTCGGGTGGGCCCGGATCCTCAGCGCCATTGAGGACCACCGTCAGTCTTGTCAGACCATCAACGGAGGCCTGACGGTACCGGTCTCCCTCTCTTAGGGGGATTGCCATGGTGGTTCTGCCTGTGCTGGTGAGCAACGTCTGCGGTAACTGAGGCTGCAAGGCTTCATCTGCGATCACTGCAGCTCGCTTGTTCTGGGTCTCAATCAGGAGCAACAGCAGGGGAGATGAGGACTGCCCTTCGCTCGTCCAACGCGTGATCAGATCTCTCCCCAGGTCATCAAGATTGACGCCGTAATCCAGTCGCTTCAGTGTGATCAGACGGGCATCAACGCGATCACTGCCAAAATCCTTCAGGAGTCGTTCCAGTTCGGAACGGCTGGCACGACTCAGCACATCGGCATCATCAAGGACCTGATTGGCTGGTCGAGCGACTGAGAAATCAGTCTGTGAAACAGCGAAGGCCGGCACGGTTGGAATTCCAAGCACCAGAACAACGACCGCAAAGCAGGTCAGAAATGCTGTGAGGAATGTCCGCTTCATCCGGCTGAAGACTGTCAGTTGTCCCAGTCTGCCGCTAGTCGCCAAGACTGTCGCGATTGAGGGCCTCGATGGCTCGCACGATCATGCTGGCTTCACCATCGGGGAGATTGATCGATTCCGCCAGGTGTTGCAAAAAATCCCGCTCATCACCGGTGACTTTCCGGTCGGCATGAACGAGATGGGCGGCAACCGCCAAGGCTGACTCCTTCTGAACAATGTTCAGCTTTGGCAAGGCCTGATCAATCAGACCTTCAACTCCGCTTCCCCTCATGATGGTCAGCAACTGGTCAAACAGCTCTCCCATTTCCGCTTCGCTGCTGTCGCGGTATAGGGATCGATACTCGAGCTGGCGACGCAGGGCATGCGCCTCTTCACGACCCAGGGTTCCATCACAGGCCACGGCAGCCAGTGCCACAGCCGCAAAAGCTTCTCGGTTGGTCATGGTTTCAGCGTCCCTATGGATATTTGAGCAAGCCTGGGGGTGCTTGTCAGATCAAGGGTTGGTCAGTTTGTTGTTGCGATGTCACCTGAGCAACGGCACGACCTTGCTGGTTTGCAGACCGCTGAGCACCAGTCGTGTCGCCTCATCGGCATTCACCCAGCGAATGCGACCGTCATCGCAATCGGCCACCTGAAACAGAGACGGGGCTGCAGGGTCTCTGGCGTTGCCTTCGCAGAACACAATCCACCCCATCCACCAGTCCGGCTGAGATGCACCTGGATCCTCTGGATCGGGCTGCACCAGAACCAAATCTCCGGGTTTGAAGCCAAGAAAAGGAGCAGTTTTAGACATCCGCCTCGCATGCCAGTACGCCTGTTCTAGTTCGAACGTTGAAAGGTGGCATCAGTAGGTCTGCTCAATCGAAGATCCCCTTAGCCGCCAGCAGAGAGATGCTCAGAGATCGGCTTGAAGCCAGGGGCGAGTCGCGTATAGACATAGAGACCAAACACAAAGCCATAGGCCAGGATGGCAATCGAGGATTGAATTCTCAGCCAGAACTTATCCCACTTGTACGCAAGCTGAAGCAACTGTTGAACGCAAAAACCAAGTGCGTAAAGGGTGATTGACAGCTCAGCGGCAACTTTGAGCTTGACCAGCGTGATGGCGTGAATAACGAAGTTGGCGATGGCGGCATAGGCAATCACCGAGCCGACTTGAAAAAGGACTGATGTGAGTCTCTTTTGCTTCAGATCCTTGGCTGTATCCATGGCTGGGAGGGGGGCTTGGCGATGTCCTGAACGCGATCAAGAGAGGATCGAATGCATAGGGGCGCAACAGACATAAAAAAGTGCGACTGATGATTTCATCAGTCGCACAAGACTGTTACCGAGCAGGCAATCACTCCTCAGCGTCTTCAGATGCTCCCTCAGGGATCAAGCGAATGGCTTTTTTACCGAGCTTGATCTGGAAGTTGTCTCCGGGCTTGAGGTCCAGCATGGCGGTATATGCCTTACCGATGAGCAAGTTTCCATTGCCTTGGACGGTTGCCACGTAGCTGAGCTTGCGACCACCTTTGCCAACACCAGCAGTGCCACCTGTGGCAAGACTGACGCCCTTGGCTTCAAGCAATGCCTCGTAAAAAGCGGTGAAGTTTAAGCGCTCACCACCGTCTTTCTTGCTGGAGACATAGCCACAGGCTTTGACAAGGTCGGATTTGGAGACATCACCAAGCTCCTTCACTTTATCCAAAAGGTCAGAACCGGTCAGCATGACTTTTGCTTGAAAACAACTATCTAATGATGCATTCAAAAAATCACACCGTCAATACGTTGGGCACAACAACTGTGATTGATCGACTGTTGAGATCAGTCGATCGAGATTGGGGTATGAGATGGTTGGCTAGGCCATAACGGGTTTTCTTTTATCATGTGAACCTCAATGGCCATGACAACATTAATCTTGAGCCTGAGGATCTGACCCAACCCGCTTCGAATGCCCGGACCAGCCCGTTCAGTTCTTGCAGTTGGCGTGATCTTTCTTTTGCTTGGGTTGCTGAATGCTGGCCTGGCAACGACCATCACACCCGAACTTCAACGGGCCGAAGTCCTGAATGGATTAGCGGCCGTCGGACTGATGCTTGTGGCAGCTCTGTGGACACGGGCAGATCCAAAAACAGCAGAGCGAGTTGCCCTACCAGGTGAGCAGGGTCTTGTATTTGCTAATGGCCTGACGGAGCCACAACGTCAGGAGCTGGCGTGGGGCAGTCGGATGCTGCTGACGGCAACTCCTGCCTCAACACTCCTTGTGCATTGGAACGGTTCTGTGATTCTGAGGCGAGGTCTTCTGGGATCAGGGGAGTTTCAACCGGGAACCATCAGTCGCCGAGCAATGGAGCGACAGTCCGTCATCTCACTTGTGAACACAACACTGTTTCCTGGTCGTACAGAATTTGATCCAGTCCTCGAGCAGTTGCCCGCCGTCATCGTTTGCCCGTTGGGCGGCAACGGTGTTGTCGTTCTCGGTGGATGGTCAGTGCGTTGTTTCAGTCAATCCGACGAACGTTGGCTGCAAGGGTGGGCTGAACGACTCAAAAGGTCACTGCAGGAGTCGATGAGTCCGACGAACGTTTCTGATCATCCGAGGTTGAATTCGAATCCTGATCCAACCTGATCGTCGACTTCACCCGTTCACCATCCCGGCCAAAACGTACGAATCCATCATCACCGAGTTGACCCTCAAGTCGCTCAGCTGTTGTGATCTGGTTGAGGCTGTCACGTTTCAACTCCACCCCTCCATCAGCAATGACCACATCGGTCCGCCAGTTCCAACTGCAGCGTCTGGCACGCAGGCGTTGTTCAGGCTGTTGAAGACGGCAGTTCGCAGGAATGATCACGGTGTTGCTGCGCTCATCAACAACAAAACCGTTGCCGCTCGCTGACCCTTTATCCAGGACAGCCTGGAAAGGTTCTCCGCTTTTGAGCTGATTTGACTGGTAATTCCAGCGTGTCACTCCAGCTTTCACCTCACCCTTGCTTTTCGGAATCGACAGGGTGACTGGAGCAAACAGATCGATGTATTGATCCTGCGTGTTGCCAACCAGGCGTGCCGCCGTCAGGGTCCTCCCCTTGCTCTGCTCCGCACGAACAGGTCCTGCAGCCACCAATGTTCCATCCCTGAGGTTCCAGGTTCCCTCAGCCGTTGTCACGACGGTCTGCGGCGGGTTCTCGTCACTTCGTTTCCGTTCCCACCGCTGCAATGTTGTTGGTCCCTTGAAACGCAGTGTTTCGCGATCCTGTTGGAAGACGATTTCACGCACCGTCAATCGTGACTCAGCATCTTCAGCCTTGGGACGCTGGTCGATCAACATCCTCGAGCGTGAAGGCATCCACTGCAGTCGATCTCCACTGATCAACAACTTGCGCTTGTCCAGCTGCTGGAGTCGGACCTGCCCTTCCAATACAACCAGATCTCCATCGTTGAGCACCGTCGCGAGATCAGCGCTGATGCGGTAGGCCGGTTTGTTGTTTTTGTAGAGAATTCCGCTTGGACCCAGGGCGCGGACCGTCCGACTGGTCAGGTCGTAACGCGCTTCAGGGCTGGTCAAATCCCAGTCCTTTGTTCCATCTGGGCGTCGCTGATTCAGATTCAGCGATCGGAACACAAACGGTCTGGACTCCTCAGGCACCACCGCCGGCGGTTGACGGCAACCGATCAGGCAGGTCAGCACCATGGCGGGTGGTGCCCATGACAAAAGGACGCGCATTGGAGGCAGGATCGAGCTCAGAGCGATTCCTCCAATTCGAGGCGCTGCATGACTGGATTTGGTTTGGGAAGCATGCTTCCTGGAGTCAGGCCACCCCAGCGCAGCTGATCCTCCCAGGGACCATTCACCGGATCGATGCCCAGCTGATCCAGAATCCTGGTGCTGAGATCCGGCAGGAGTGGACTGAGGAGAACACCAACAAGACGCGCAGCTTCGAGCACCACATAGAGATCACCGGCAACCACAGCTTCCTGTCCGGGTTGTTTCATCCGGCTCCAGGGTGCGGTGTCGTTGAGATGGCCATTGGCAGCGATCGCGAGCTGGAGGATGGCTTCAGCGCCGGCCTTGAAGGCCAGGTCTGGCAGCTTGGCCAGCACGATGCCCACGGTCTGAGTGGCCTGCTGAGCAAGGGGGTGCTCGAGACCTGTCCCTGATCCGGCGGGTGGAACGGCATCATCAAACCACTTTCGAGCCATTGAGGAAGTTCTGTTCAGCAGATTGCCGATGGTGTTGGCCAGATCGTTGTTAACCAGATCGACGAATCGTTGCTGCTGAAAGTCACCGTCATCTCCGAACTGGATGTCGCGCAGCAGATACCAGCGAACGGCGTCCGTCCCACATCGCTCAAGCAAAACCTCGGGATCCAGCACGTTGCCGAGGGATTTCCCCATTTTCTGCCCCTCCCGGGTCAGAAATCCATGGCCAAAGACCCGATCAGGCAGGGGAAGGCCGGCTGACATGAGCATCGCCGGCCAGTAGACGGCATGAAAGCGAAGGATGTCCTTGCCAATCACGTGGATGGAGGCAGGCCAGCCCGCATCCTTCAGCCGGTCGAGATCAATGCTTTGACCATCATCCAAAAGGGCGCTCAGGTAACCAAGCAACGCATCGAACCACACGTAGAAGGTGTGGCCTGGTTGGTCGGGGACGGGCAGGCCCCAGGCAACATTCGTCCGAGAGATTGAAAAATCTCTGAGGCCTTGCTGCACAAAGTTCCTGACCTCCTGACGACGGCTGGCAGGGGCGATGAAGTCGTCTCGGGCGACAAGTTCTTCGATTTGCTCCTGGTAGCGGGAAAGACGGAAGAACAGGTTCTCCTCATCCCGCCATTCCAGAGGGCGCTGATGGATAGGGCAGTGGGGTTCGGTCGCATCGGCGGGATCATCCTTGTATTCCTCACAGCCGACGCAGTACCAGCCTGTTTGCCTGCCGGTGATCACATCTCCCGAAGCTTTGACACGCCCATAGAACTGCTCAACCAACTGCAGATGCCTTGGCGTGGTTGTGCGGATGAATCGATCCTGGGAAATGTCCCAGCGCTGCCAGAGCTCCCGATAACGCGCACTGATCTCATCACAGTGCAGCTGGGGACTCACCCCCCGAGCTTCTGCTGTTCGTTGAATTTTCTGACCATGCTCGTCCACCCCTGTGATGAACAACACGCCCTTGTCCTGGTGTCTCTGGAAACGAGCCAGCGCGTCGCAAGCAATCGTTGTGTACGTGCTGCCGAGGTGGGGGCGATCGTTGACGTAATAGAGCGGAGTTGTGAGGGTGTAGTTCATCTTGAGGGCAGGAACTCCGCGGCTTCGCTGCGACGCCGGATCCTAACGACCACCTTTCATCCCGATCGATGAACCCTGTCAGCCGTCTTGATGAGCGCACATCAATCGCTTGGCTTGGTGCCTTGCAGTGTCGCAATCGTCAGCACAGAAACACCGTCATTGACGGAGGCGTCATGCCCTTCACGGCAGTGGAGACATGTTGGTGACCTCGGACAACTTGATGAACTGGGATGTTGTGGTCTGGGGCGGCGGAACCGGTGGGGTGGCTGCCGCCGTGCAGGCGGCACGCGCCGGAGCAAGCACCTTGCTTTTGACCCCAGCTGGCTGGCTTGGGGGAATGCTCAGCGCTGCTGGAGTCAGTGCGCCTGATGGAAGCGAATTGTCCTGTTGGCAGACCGGATTCTGGGGGGCGCTTCTGAGGGATCTGGAACGCAGCGTTGCGGACGGTCTTGATCACAACTGGGTGAGTTGTTTTGGCTTTCGCCCATCCCAGGCGGAAGCGATTCTGCAGCGATGGGTGGCTGAAGAGACCCGGCTCAGTTGGTGGTCTGATGTTGAGCTGTTGGACGTCCAGCGCGAAGTCGATCGCATTGTTTCGCTCACTGTTGAGCGTCGGGACGAAGCGATACGACTGGCGCCCACCGTCGTCATTGACGGGAGCGATCTCGGCGATCTGATGGCGGCTGCAGAAGCCCCATTCCGCTTTGGCTGGGAAGCGGACACGCTCTGGTCGGAACCGAGTGCTCCCAGTTCGGAGCGTCTCGATCAGGAGCCTTTTTTCCAGCAGCAACCGATCCAGTCGCCGACCTGGGTGGTGATGGGACAACTCAGGGAGGCGGCTGGGCCGGACCTGCCCGTTGTTTCACCAGAACCTCCCTTCCAACATTGTTTGGAGTCCTGCGGGCTCAGACGCACGCTCACCTACGGACGCCTCCCCGGCGGGTTGGTGATGCTCAACTGGCCCCTGAATGGCAATGACTGGCATCAAGGACTCGATCGCTGCATCAGCAACGATCGAGCTGAACGACAGGATCTGGCCGAGGCGATGAAGGCCCACAGCCTTCGGTTTCTGCACACCCTTCGAACCAGCAGTGACGGCTGGCTGCAGGCGGGGCGAGCCTTCCCAGGCCAGGATCCGTGTCTGGCCCTGATGCCCTACTGGCGGGAAGGGCGTCGACTGGTCGGATGCGATGTCGTCACGGAAAACGACCTGCTGCCGATCGGCCCCGACCAATCCCACGGTCCCCTTCCAATGGATGACAGCGGTCATTGCACCAGCATCGCTGTGGGGAACTACGCCAATGACCATCACTATCCAGGCGGTGACTGGCCGCTAGCACCGAAAAGCATCCCCTGGGGAGGGCGCTGGACCGGAACGCCGTTCTGCATTCCCTATGGCGCGCTGTTCGGGTCATCCGTGTCCAATCTGCTGATGGCCGATAAAGCCATCAGCGTCAGCCACATGGCCAATGGCGCCACCCGATTGCAACCCTTGATCATCAATATCGGACAGGCCGCTGGTATGGCGGCAGCCCTGTCGCTGAAACACCAGTGTCTTCCTCCCGAGCTACCGGTCCAGGAGCTGCAGACCGCCTTGCTGAACGATCCCATCGCACCGGCTGCCGTGATGCCGATCTGGACCATTCCCTTCTGGCATGACTCCTGGAGAAGCGCACAACACGAGGCCCTGCAAGATCCCTCGATCCTTCAGAACGCCTCGGCACAGACCGTTCCTGCGTCCAGCGCGGCACCAGTTGAACAATCAGCGATCCAGCTTGAAGGAGCCTTTCTGGCGAACTCGGAATCTGACTGGCAGCTGCAAACCTCACAGGGACCTCAGTCGCTGATGACGCTTGAGCCAGGTGTTCGCAACCTGTTCTCCCAATGCAAGAACGGCACGCGAATCTCTCTGGTCGCTGTTGAGAACCGTTGGGGCCCGTGGCTGAGGGTTCTGCGGGCGGAGATCATCTGATCAGCATCGTGCTCTCGCTGTCCTCAGGGACCACGACTTCACACTGCAGGGCTTGACCCGGCTGAGGGTCCTCAAGTTCGAGCCGCCCAACAATGCCCATGGCCAAATCGTTGACATGGAGCAGTGCCAGACGTTCCTGTTGCCTGAGCCAGCGCAGGAACTGCATTGACCAGACCTGACCGGCATGACCGGCGAACCAGATTCTCTGCCAGTGACGTTGGTCTTCCCGACTGATCTGAATGGCCTGGCGCATCGGATTGTCCAGTTCATTGATGACGTCAGCGAGTTGATCGTTGGTCAGGGGTTCCTGTTGGTCAAGATTGGCGATCAGCTGGCGGTGGACCAAGAGATCCGAGTAGCGACGGATGGGCGATGTGGCCTGGACGTAAGCCTCAAGTCCGAGGCTGAAGTGGGGCAGGGGGGTCGTGCCTTGCACGCCGCGACTGAGGCAGCGCTGCACGGCAGCGTCGCGGGCTGGCCCATCGGGGATCTGCTCCAACTCCGCCTTGGTCGGCAACTCCGCCCTGGCCTGGCTGCGAAAGGGAAGCGGCAGCTGATCGTCCCGGCCGATGCCGGCGACGACGGCTCCCATCAGCAACATGGCTTCACTCACCATCTGCCGTGAGGCGGAGAAGTCGATCAGCTGCAGTTCCAACTGGCCGTCATTGCGGCGGAAACGGCCTTCCGGCCGATCGAAACTGACGGCTCCCTGCTCGAGACGCCACCGAGCACGTTGCTGCAGCAGGCTGGCCATCCGCGCCAAATCTTCATCTCCCGGAGGAGCCAGTTCGATCAGTTCGTCGGCGTCTTCGTAATTCAGCCGATAGCGGGGTTGAACCCAGCTTCGTGTGATTCGGTGTTGTGCGATCGACCCCTCGGGCTCGAGCAAAACTCCAACGCTCAACGCTGGACAGCGCTGGCCTGAGCGCAGGCTCAACACATCGGCCGCCAACTGCATCGGCAGCATGGGCTGGCAACCATCGGCCAAATAGAGACTGGTTGCGCGACGGCGAGCCTCCCGATCGAGCGGGCTGTCCGGGGCGATCAGCCGAGCGGGATCCGCGATGTGGATCCAAATCCAGTCGCCGTCCGGCTTGGGCTCAAGGGACAGACCATCATCAATTTCACGGGTGGTGATGTCGTCGACGGTGTAGGTCGTCAGAGCCGTCAGGTCTGCGCGGTGTTCATCGCCGGGGCAGGGTTGATCGGCCCTTGCAATCAGTTGTTCAGCAGCGTCCAGCTGGTCCTGCGTGAAACCACCCGACCAGACACTGCCGCGCAGTGCTCGTGGTTGATCAGGATCCAGCAGCTGTCGTGTGATCAGCCAGGTCCGCACCTCGGAGCGCTCCGGTGAGATGCCCAACAGGCGGAGGGTGTTGTCCAGCCCAGGAACAGAAACAAGCGACAACGACTCGTCGCAGGCAACGTCAAGCAGCTGCTCAATCCGTTCTGTCCAGGTTCTGGAAAGGGTTGAACGCTCATCCGATGTCAGCGGCGCTTGGCGAAGCAGCAGGGCGATCTGTTGTTCTTCCCTCCAGGCCAGCTGCTGCTCACGACGCCTGGCCTGTCGTTGACGACGGATCTCTTCTCGACTGCGGGTCTGGACATCACGGTCGCGTCGAAGTCGGAACCAGAGCTGCGATCCATGCAGCCAGCGCCAGACAGAACCAAGCTCGTTCAGCCCGACTTCGGCAAACAGAAGATCGGCAAGATCGGCCACCGACAGACGGGGAAGGCGTTCAGAGTCCTGACAATCAGGCTCTTCCGACATCAACAGCCACCAGGCCGCCGCACAGTCCCGCGCTGTTGGAACGGCGGACGCTGTGGCGTCACGTTGCGGCAATGGAGCCTGCTTCGCCGCATCGGAAAGCCCCTTAATGGGAGTCATCTCCCGGTTCGGAAGTTCAAGGTCCTGGCGGGAAGCCAGGGCGATCAAAGCCCGGCTGCCCTTAACGACTTTGACGCGACCAATCAGCGGTTGCCCCTTCAGGAGCACACCAACGATGGTCTCGGGCGTGATCTCAGGTTTTTTTTTGCCGGCGATCAGCCTTCGGGGTTCACGAAGGGAAGCAGGGCAACGATGCGAGCTCGTTTCACAGCGTTGGTGAGATCGCGTTGCTGCTTGGCCGTCAAACCGGTGAGGCGACGGGGAAGGATCTTGCCGCGTTCAGTGATGAACTTCTTGAGAAGATCCACATCCTTGTAATCGATGGGATCGCCAGGCTTGATCGGAGAGAGACGCTTCTTGAAGAAGGAGCTGGACATGAATTAGGAACAGTTGAAAGGCAGTGTGAGCAGCAGGCTCACTTGATCTCCTTGTGGAGCGTCATCTTGTTGAGCTGAGGGCAGAACTTCATCAGCTCAAGCCTTTCAGTTGTGTTCCGGCGGTTCTTCTCAGTCGTGTAACGGGACACGCCAGGGGAGCGCTTTTCGGAAGCGGGAACGGACCGGCATTCGGTGCACTCGAGGGTGACAACGATCCGGACGCCCTTGTTTTTGGCCATAAAGGACGTAGCGCCGCAGGTGCGAAGCGAATTGACAAACAAGAAGTTTACCCGCTCGTGCTGCCAACTTCTGATGAGAGGTGCTTCCTAAGATCACGCGCTTCGTTGACCTCGACCCATGCGGGTGTCCCTCTCCTGGCTGAACCAATTGGTGCAGGTTGATGAAGGGGTTGAAGACCTGGCGGAACGTCTGTCCCTGGCTGGGTTCGAGGTGGATGAGATCGACGATCTCCGCGTCAAGGCTCAGGGCGTGGTGGTGGGGTATGTGCAGGCCTGCGGGAAGCATCCCAATGCGGACAAGCTCAGTATCTGCCAGGTCGATGTCGGCTCCGATCAACCGCTGCAGATTGTTTGCGGAGCACCGAATGTGCGTGCCGGTCTGCATGTCCCTGTCGCCATGGTGGGGGCCGTTCTCCCCGCCGTGGGACTCACGATCAAGGCAGGAGAACTAAGGGGCGTCACCAGCGAAGGCATGATCTGTTCGCTGACTGAACTGGGGCTCGTCAGCGATGTTGATGGGATTGCCGAGCTGGATCGCCTCACGGACACAGTTCCGACGCCTGGAACTCCCGTGGCGGCTCTGCTGGGTCTTGATGACACGATCCTGGATCTGGCGATCACGGCGAACCGGCCCGATGGATTGTCCATGGTGGGCATTGCGCGCGAGGTTGCAGCGCTCACGGGAGCACCGCTCTCCTTGCCATCCCTGCAGCTTCAACCACCCCATCAGCCCCTCGACTGTGATCAGGACAGCGCTGCAGCGTTCCTCAGAGGTGGGCTGTACAGCCTCACCTTGATCAAAGGCGTGGATGGTTCGCGGTCGTCATCCAGCTGGTTGAAACAACGCCTTGATCGGGCCGGAATCAACAGCATCAACGCCATTGTTGATGTCACCAACCACGTGATGGTTGAGCAGGGGCAACCGCTACATGCTTTCGATGCCGATGCTCTTGAGGCGCTGACCGGCAAGCCGGTTACAGCAGCCAGCTTTGGATTGCGTCAGGCACGCTCGGGTGAAGCCTTCACCGGCCTTGATGAGCGGCAGCTGACCCTCGACCCAAAGGCACAGGTGGTCACCTGTCACGACCTGCCGATTGCCCTTGCCGGCGTGATGGGGAGCAAAGACAGTGGCGTCAGCGCGTCGACAAACCGAATCTGGCTTGAGTCGGCGATGTTCTCTGCGTCCGCGGTGCGAACCACCGCCCGGGCTGTCGGACTGCGAACCGATGCGAGCAGTCGATTTGAGAAGGGTCTGCCGGTCGATCTCACCCTTGCCTGTTCGGTTAAAGCGGTTGAGATGCTTTCGCAAGCCTTCGATCTGGAGGTGTGTGGACGCTGGGTCAGCGGTGATGTGCCAGAGGTCGGGGAAGCCGTGTTGCTGCGTCGTGTGGCGTTGCAGAGATTGCTTGGGCCCCTGCATACCAGCGAGGGACCTGCCGATCTCGATGATGCGTCCATCGAGCGCTGCCTGACAGCACTCGGTTGTTCCCTGACAGCCACTGCTGCTGGCTGGCAAGTGGTGGCACCACCGTCACGGCGGCAGGACCTGCATCGTGAGGTCGATCTGATCGAAGAGGTCGCCCGACTCACCGGATTTGATCGTTTCGGAGCTCATCTGCCCGACCCACTTGTTCCGGGTGCTTTGACCCCAAGACAACAGGCCGATCGACGCCTCCGTCACCTGTTCTCAGCCGCAGGCCTCCAGGAGATCACCACCCTTTCCCTGGTCGGTGCCTCGGAGCAGGAACCAGAGCGTGTCGCCCTGAGCAATCCTCTGTTGGCAGAAACCAGTTATCTCCGTACCAATCTCTGGGAGGAGTTGCTGCAGGTTTGTGTTCGCAATCTGAAAGCATCGAAGCCAGGCTGCTGGATGTTTGAAATCGGCAACGTCTTTCAGGGATCAACAGACGCCGTTCAACAACGAGGTCTGCTTGCCGGAATCATCTGCGGAGAACGCCGGCTGGAACGTTGGACCAGCAGTGGCAAACCTGTGATGCCGACGTATCACGATGCGCGGGGACGGCTCACGGAAGTGATGCAGGCGTTGCAGCTTGAGCTCGTGGATCAGCGCCTGACCTCTGATGAACGACTGCACCCTGGTCGGTCGTCCACTCTCGTACTGGAGGGCCGGCCCCTCGGCTGTTTCGGTCAGCTGCATCCAGTGCTTGCAGAGCATCACGACCTGCCGGATGCGACGTATTTGTTTGAACTGGATTTGGATCGGCTTCTTGATGCCGCAACCCGCAGCAACCGTTGGGTCCCTGGATTCAAGGCTTTCCCCACGGTTCCATTCAGCGAACGAGATCTTGCCGTGGTGGTTGATCGTGACTGTCCGTCCGCTGATTTGATTCAGGCCATCCGCAAAGCGGGCAAACCCCTTTTGGAGACCGTTGAACTGATCGATCGCTTTGAAGCGGATCAACTTGGAGATCACAAGGCCAGTCAGGCATTTCGGTTGCGATATCGGGGCAAAACCACCCTCAGGGAAGAGGACGTCCAACCCGTGCATGAGAAGGTGCGTCAGGCCCTCGAGAAACGCTTCAGCGCGGAACTTCGCAGCTGACGCGTCTCAGCAGCACCAGCGATTCAAGGTGGCTGGTCTGCGGAAAAAAATCCACCGGATGCAACCCGTCGCTGGTGTACGGCCCCTGCTGAGAAGCAAGTTGTTTCAAGTCCCTGGCCTGGGTAGCGGGGTCACAACTCAGATACGCCAGATAGGGGGGAGGACAGGCCAGCAGGGTGTTGAGAACGGCTTGATCGAGTCCACGTCGTGGCGGATCCACCACGACGGCATCACAACGGCGGAGTTCAGAAGCCAACAAACCATCGACATCGCCATGGAGGAAAAGACAACGCTTGGAAAGACCATTGCGTTCCGCGTTCTGAATCGCCTGGTTGATGGACGTGGGGTGACGCTCAATGCCGACCACCTCAAATCCCTGAGCAGCCAGAGGCAGGCTGATGGTTCCGATTCCGCAGTAGGCGTCGAGGATGCGTCCATGACCAACGACCGATTTCATCCAGTTGCAGATCACCGTGATGATCGCTTCAGCCTGTGGGGTGTTCACCTGAAAGAAGGTGCTCGTGTCGAGTTCGAGGTCTAGACCGCACACCGTCTCGCGAATGCTGTCCTGTCCAGCAATGACACGCGTTTCTTTCCCAAGGATCAGATTGCTGCGGATCGGTTGGAGATTGAGGGTCACCCCACGAAGGTTGGGCCAGCGATCCATCCATCGCTCGGCCCACGTCTGCAAATCCTTCAATCGGTCATGGCTGGAAACGAGGGTGATCAGCAGGTCGCCTGAATGGTGGCCGACGCGCAGCCCTAGGTGACGCAGCCCTTGGTCATCACGGAGGTCGTGATCAGCAGACCAGCCGGCACGATCAAGATCAAGTTTGAGAGGCTCAATCAATGCATCCAGCCGTGGATCCAGAACTGGACAGTGGTTGAGATTGATGATCCGATGACTTCCTCGCTTGTAATACCCGAGACGGATGGATCCCTTTGATTCGCGTTTCAGCGGAATCAGGGCTCGATTGCGGTAGCCGAGTGATCGCTGATGATTGAAATGGGACTCAGTGATCGATCGGCTGACGCCTCCAAGCCGGCTCAGGGTCTCGATGAGCTGACGTTCCTTCCAGTGCTGCTGGCCTTTGGCGGCGACGTGTTGAAGCGTGCAACCACCACAATCGGAGGCAAGGATGCAGGTTGGGCGTTTGCGATCCTCGGAGGCATGGATCAGGTCCAGCCGCCGGCTTCTCCAACGGGACCGTTGCCGCTGAAGTAACTGAATCTTGGCGACTTCGCCGGGGAGTAGATCGGGGACGACGATGACCCACCCCTGCCAGCGCGCCAGACCACATCCGTCGCGATCAAGGTCTGTTGCCTGCACCTCAAGGGTCAGGCCTGGGCGTGGTGCGTCGTCTCTCGGCATTGCAAAGGCGTAACACGCGAGCTGGTCGCCGACGGCTCAAGGGCTTGTGACCACTAAAATCTCGTCAGCCTGTTCAGTTCTATGAGTGTCGTCCGGGATCTCATCCTCCAGGCCGATGAAGATCTGCGGTACCCCACCAGTGGCGAACTGCGAACAATCGTCGACTTCCTCGACCAAGGGGCACTCAGGGTGAGTGTTGTGCGTGTGCTCACGGACAACGAGAAAAAGATCGTGGATGAGTCGGCCAGACAACTCTTTTCCCGCAGACCGGAGTATGTCGCTCCCGGCGGCAATGCTTACGGTCAGCGCCAACGTGCGCAGTGCCTGCGTGACTACAGCTGGTATCTGCGCCTGGTGACTTACGGAGTTCTTGCCGGAAGCACCGAGATGATCCAGGACATTGGTCTGATCGGGGCCCGCGAGATGTACAACAGCCTTGGCGTTCCCATGCCCGGCATGGTGGAAGCGATGAAAACGATGAAAGACGCTTCGATCGCCTTGTTGTCTGATCAGCAAGTCAAGGTTGCTGCTCCCTATTTCGACTTTCTGATCCAGGGAATGCAGACCTCGACCTGAGCCTCCTGATGAGGTCACTGTTGCCTCAAACGAATCTCGAGCTTGGACTCGAGTTGTGTCTCGACTGACCGCAGCAAGACTGATTGTTTCTTCTTAAATCCCTTAATCAGTCTTCCGGCCTTGATTCGGGGGAGGTCCTTGCTCTTGGCCTCATTGTTCTTTGTCCTTGCGATTTGTTCGAGCGCCGATAGCCGGAAAGGTGCTCGGCGCTCGGCGGGAGTGGAACACCGACAGAAATGCGTATTGAGCAAGACTCATCAAAGTCTTGCTTTGAGTCTTTTTCTTGGACCCATACTAGAAACATAAGGCGCTCTCGTCGTGAGATTAAAACGGCACTGAAGTGCTCGACCTGGCCAAATGTGTGTTTCGATCATGCGCCAATTGAACGTTTTCAGCGCACAAATACTCCGCAAAGTTTGCGTACCTGTGTTTGACACAGGTACGCATCTCTAAAAATCCAGTTCTGGTAACTATTTCCCGTGGGCAATCAGGATCCTGGACTGGACATGGACGGCGCAAACTGAGATCTGCAGGGTTTAGGGAGCCGGTGACCTCCCGCATGCCGACGCCTTTCAATTACGCAACGAAGCCTTGAAGACTTTTGTATTTATGACGTCACCGCAAATAAAATGGTCGAAAAACTATTTGTTGTTATTTAGCAAGGGTCTCGCCTGGGACAAGACACGAGTCCATAAACGGGTCTTATCTAAGAACAACAAGAGGCGGATGTGGGTCGGCTTTGCGGCACCTTGAAAAACGGCGATGCCCAAAAAGGCGGCTCAACCAACCAATGCTCGCTCGTGCTTCATCCCCCGCAAAACAGCCATGTGACTATTTGCATGTATCTCAGCTAAGACTTGATATGAGTCTTGTGAATCGTCCAACATGAGATAAACGATTCAGCGTCGGTAAACTCCGCTGAGAAGCTGATAAGCCTCCGAAACGCGTCGCATCGACTCAGGGGACCCTCCCGTATCCGGGTGTGCATTCCTGGCACTGGTGCGATACGCCTCCTTGATCGATGACAGCGTCACTTCAGCGCCGGGTTGGGTTGACAGCCCCAAAAGCTTGAGTGCTCCGTGAACGGTCATCGTTGATTCCAGCGTCTCGAACGATGTCACCTTGCGACTACGCCTGAATCGATTCACAAAGCGACGAATCATGGTGGGCATCCGCTCCGCCAGATTGGCCGTTGCAAAGGGATCTTCCAGGGTTCCGGCCACGACCATCACCCGTCCAAGCGTCGGTGATTCCGTTGTCCATTGCTGGCAAAGATCGTGTACAGCGGCATTGGCTCCTGTCCAGGTGAATGGCCTGCCTTCACTGACATCAACGCTGTTCCAAAGATCTCTGGAAAGCCATGTGATGGCCGCCTCGACAACCGTTCCACCTGGAGGCTGACCGTACAAAGAGATCCAGTGATCATCAGCAGCCTTCAAGGCCTCCTGCAGGTCGTCATGGCTGACGGCAGCAACAACTGGATCTGACTCGGCGTTGCTAGAGCTGACCGCCGGAGCGCGCAGGGTTTGTTTGAGCTGGCGGCCACGTGTCCGCACAAATCCAGGCAAGTCGATGCCACCTGATTCAGGCGGCGGGGACTCCTGGGTTGCTGCTGCCTGGGGAGCCAAAGCACTTTCAGCCGGTTCGGCATCGTTTTGATCTAGTCGCCGGATCAGCACAAGACTGCTGGCTTCCTCGATCGGCTTTGAGGTTTCCGGTTGTTCCGGCTCGTTGTTCTCCTCTTCATCCTGATCAAGGAGATACTCCAGCAGCTGTTCGACAACAGCTCCTCGAGACCTCACCCCATAAACCGATTTGAGATTGTCGAGAGCGCTGATCAGCGCATCCGACAAAGCAAATGATGTTGTCCGCTTTCTGGATCCCTCGCCTGACAAAGGTTCGACCTCCTTGCGAGACGCTTATCGAAGTTGCATCTCACGCAACCACTCCTGCTGGGTCTGGATCGCTTCCTGATAACGAGGAGACGTGACAGGAGACGGGGTAGGACTTGTTAGAGGAGCCATCTGCATGGATGGAACAATCTTCGGCAAAGCCGGTTGATTGATCGGGAGTGCCTGAGTCACCGGCGGTGGAGCATTCGGTGAGATGGTCCGTCCCTTTTTACTGTCCAAACGTTTGCGGGCCTCCTGGAGTTGATTCTCTTGGCGCCGGAGCATCGCCAGCTGCTGCACAGGCACGACACTCAGCAAGTGCCCTGGCGTGGCATCAGCTGGATACACAAGGCTCAATTTGACGGGATTGGTCTGGCCTGGAATGAGATTCAGATCGGCAAGAGTCAGGCTTTCTCCGGAACGAAGGCCAACATGCACCTCCCGGTAGCCCTCAACCGTTTCAATCCTGATCGAGCCACGGAAAGCTGTGAACTGTTTTTTCCCGGAGACAACGGGATGACTCATCACCAATTGATGCGCACCGGACCCGCTGAGATTGAGGGTGACGTCGTAACGAACGCCATAGGTGCCGATATTGTTGAGAGCCGAATCCGCCATGCGGGTTGAAAGAGGATTCACCTGCACATCTCGTGTGCCGAAATTGTGCCGGGAGGTGCTGGTGAGTGGCACGTGCAGGGGACCCTGTCGCAGGTCGTGCTGAATGTTGGCGTTGTAGGTGTCGCCCAGAGCCACACCGGCCACACGCGAAAACACGCGACCGAGCTGAATGTCTCGAATGCGATTGAGGTAGATCCTGCCGGGAGCCAGTCTTCCGGAATTCAACACTGAGATCAGCCGACCTGGATCGTTGGTTTCCTCAGCCGCGACCACCGCCATCGTGAAGGGACCGTCGCTGCGGCCATGAAGCAGGCCGTTGGCGATTCCGCGAGCTGGCAGCACCGTGCTCACTACGATGGCCTTCCCGCCGGGGGGGATGGTGATCGAAGGCTTCAGTTTTCGATCAAGTTCCTTTCGGAGCATCTGGACGGCCGTGGCATCTCCCGGGCCGGTGTTCCAGGGACGTTTTCCTAGGGGTTTCACCCCCATCAGGTTGTTGGGCAGATATGGGGCTTCAAAGCTGTTTTTGACGGATCCCTTGTCGAAACGGAGGGTGACGGGTTGTCTTCCAGGGTTACTGGCAATCAGAGCCAGAGTGAGCAGACCACGATCACGCCGCCCACCCATCTTTCTCTTGTCATCCGGGTAGTACTTGTGGTGCATGTGAACACCAAACTCACCGTTGAAGGTGTAAGCCGGATTTCGTAGTGGCCGATTGGTTTCTGCGGCAAGGGCAGAGCCACTGGCTGTGTTCACCAGAATTCCGGGCCCCGTAACGATCTCCGGTTGATTGGAGTGGAGTACGGGCACATTGTTGAACGTGCCATTGAGACCGCGCGCTCGTTGCCCTGCCATCAGCGCCACGTAGGCAGAGGCCATCGACGGGAGCCCAATCTCAAGGGTCGCAATGGAGACAATGCTCACGACCAGAATTGGGACTCGTCTGAGCATCATGAGGGGCTGTTGGACCGTTGCCAGGCGACCGGAGCGTGGTGCTTTGGCGAGGCCACAACCTAATCCGAGGATCGTTCTGCGCCAAGCACAAATCCGCCGATGACCCTCGGATTCCGCCAGGATTAAAAGATAATCTGCGCCCAACATGCTCCCTCCCTTCTGCTGTAACAGCACCTCCGATTACGACTCACAGCTGCGCCATCACCAGCAACGAAAAATGGCAATGCTCAGCTTCTGGCGTGATGGTCTTGAGAGGCAGCTGTCGGCCATCAATGCGGCGATCGGCACCCTGGAGCAACAGATCGAACGTGATTCTCAGAGCATGGGCTGAAGCTCGTCAGCCGTTCTCGCGAGTTTGGTCAGTCCACGTTTGACACGTCGTTGGACGGTCATGGCTGAAACGCTGAATTTGCGTCCGGCCTGCCTCAGGCTTTTGCCTTCAAGGATCACCGCCTTGATTGCGACGCTTTCTTCTTTGGGCAGTTTGGTCAACGCCAGCATCAGCTCACGTTGATTCCCCCTCTGCTCAATGGCCTGGATGTCCTGGGTTTCACCAACCCAGTGATCCTCCTCCAGTGATGACCATCTCCCTTTGCTTTGGTAAAGCATCAGGATCTGACGATCCTTGGGTGACAGGTCATTGCTGTTGCAACGCGTCAATCGTTGTCCCTTCTCCTCAACTCCTCGAGGCAATCGGATGATGCCGCTGCAGTCCCGCAGATAGTGGAGGATTGCCCCTCGGATGTGGGGACGTGCGAAAGCGTTGAAAGGGGTCGAACGCTGTGCGCTGAATTGACGCGATGCCCGAATCAGGCCGAGTCTCCCGACTTGGGTGAGGTCATCAACATCTTCCCTGGTGCGGCTGGCGTAATGACGCGCAATGGGCGTTACAAGCTGCAGGTGCTGTTCAACAATCCTGTTGCGATGGTTGGTTCGTCGTTGTGTCATGGAGCTGATCAGTCGATTCCTTGGAGATCGTTCTGTTCCAAGCGATGCACAGATCGGTCAGGCGCTGCATCTGTGAGATCACGGAACCAATGGCACAACATCCCTGAGAAGTGACTCAGGACCGACGCGCTTCAGCCAGCTTCGGTCTGATGCGTCCGTACTCAGGAGATAGCCGGCAAACCCGAGAGCATTGACGCTGAACCCTTTCACGCCTTCGCAGCGCCGTCGAATCAAGGCAAGCCATCGTCGGCTCAGCAACAGGTTGTAAGGCTGGCCTGGCTTTTCAGAATTGGCAGGTGACCCCATTCCGGCGCGTTCACAGAGTTGCTCGTAGTGCTGGCACAGCTTTCTGGCCTCGGGTAATCGTCCGGGCAATGGCTGAATGAAGCAGTGGTGACGCAGCGGTGCGTCTCGATCGTTCAATGAACGCGGTGCTGAGGTCGTACCCCCTGCTTCAAACCAGGCCTCACGAGGACAGAGCTGTTCATGCTCATGACGCGGAAGCAACTGCAGATGGCGGTGAGGCTGACTAGCACCGGCCGCGGGCCCGCTGTTGAAGAACCACAATCCGGTTGTGTCGTTGTCGACATGAGTCACAGATTGCCAGTCCTCCAGGGTGAGCCAGCCTGCCTGGGGTGCCCAGTCCCGAGTGATCAGCAACATGTGACCGATCTGCACGGGATATTTGTTCAGGATCAGGACATGCCTGTCGCGCACCAGTGACACCTGAAGTTCATTGTTCCAAGGCCGGAATGGATTCGGTTTCGGTCCCGATGCACGCAGGTGCCGGGGTGGCAAGCCTGTGAGATGTCGAAGCTCGTAGGCGATGCCGGACTCTCCAGAGATGCGCTCGAGCTCGGTCGACAGTGGCACAAGCGCCGAGCTCGAAAGGGCTGCCTTACTGCGCTGCAGAGCCTTGGTCCAGTACGTCTCAGCCGCCATCGTGCTGCAGCCGTGCCAGTGATGCCCCCCGGTAGTAGTTGCCGAGGATTTCATTGAACTGAAGACCGTTCTGTGCCAGTTGCTGTGCGCCCTGTTGGCTCATGCTGGCCCCCAGATGACCGTGCGCTTCAGCACTGATGGAACTGGTCGCCGCATAGAGGCTCTCAACAATTCCACCCTTGTAGATGAGGACGATTCCACGGGTGCTTGCAGTGGCATCCCGGCTTCGCTGGCTTCTCGATCGATCGCCGCCATAGACCTGCCATCGGGTTGTGTCTCCAAGATGAAAATCCCTTGATGCGGGCCTTGCCAGATGGGCCAGGGCGTAGGAGCGAGCAGCCACAGCCTGGGCTTTGAGAGCTTCCAGATTCCAGCCACTCGGCATTTCAGCACCAACCACAGACGCCACGTACTGCTCGAGATCGAGTTCGTTCACAGCCATCCAACCCTGATCACGGAGCAAGAAGTCGATGTTGTGCCGATAAGGCACCTGATTGATCAGGATCGTGCCTCCTTTGCAACGGACAAACCCACGGCGTTCTCCCTGCAACATTGCGAGAAGAGCCTGATCTTTGATCCTTGGTCCAGTGTTGTTCACACGGCAGACCATTCCAGGGCTGGTCTGGAGACTGTTGATCGGCAAGCGACTCATCAATGCCACACGGATCGGCAGGTTGACCGATTCCCCTTGGGGAGGAACGTCAGGCACCATGAGGGCCGATACACGGGCATCTGCCGATGGTGGCGGTGTCTTGCCTCTCGTCGGGGTCGCTTCTGCCTGGGGCTCTTCCAGGAGCTCCAGTAACGACTTGGTCGCTTGTTCAGCTGCAGGCTGAGTGTCCTGGGATGAATCGGAGATCATCTGGCTCGATCCAAGACTGATCGCCGCCACCATCAGGATCGGAACCACAACTACAGCCGCACGAACAAGCGAGGCCACCCACGAATCCGTTCAGAACACACGGAATCATGGCCGACGTCAACGGGACGATGGTGAAGATCTGTTCACATGTCGTGTCTTCAGCAGAAACCTCCGATCAATCCTGGGTGGGCACAGCCTTAGTCGTTGGCGCCGGTGGTATCGGCGCTGCCGTCGCTGAGGAGCTCAGCCAACGTTTTTCAGAACTGACCGTGCTCACCTGTGGGCGTCAGGGCCCCCCCGATCAAGCCCTTCAGGTGGATCTGGAAGACGATGCGTCTCTTGATCAATTCATGAGTGAGCTGCAGGGCCGTGGGGCTCCTCTGCGCCTTTTGTTCAACTGCAGCGGTCGACTGCATGGACCCGAGCTTCAGCCGGAAAAACGACTGAAGCAGGTGAATCGCAGGCAGCTGGAGCAACAGTTCGCGATTAATGCCATTGCTCCGGTTTTGCTGGCGAAAGCTGTGGAACCTCTGCTGAAGCGCGATCAACCCTTCCATTTCGCCAGTCTCAGTGCACGGGTCGGAAGCATTGGGGACAACAGAAGCGGTGGCTGGTATGGCTATCGAGCGGCCAAAGCCGCCCAGAACCAACTGCTCCGCTGCCTCAGTCTGGAATGGGCCCGTCGCTGGCCTCAGGCCACCGTCACGCTGCTGCATCCGGGAACCACGGATACGGAACTCTCCAAGCCGTTTCAATCGTTCGTACCTGCCGAAAAGCTGTTTTCACCAAAGCGCGCAGCCGGACATCTGGTCGA
The DNA here is from genome assembly GCF_000515235.1 of Synechococcus sp. CC9616. Taxonomy (NCBI): domain Bacteria; kingdom Bacillati; phylum Cyanobacteriota; class Cyanophyceae; order Synechococcales; family Synechococcaceae; genus Synechococcus; species Synechococcus sp. CC9616. The sequence continues at coordinate 739,235 of NZ_KI911558.1, forward strand.
TGTTCTGGTTCAGCAGACCCCTGACAGAACTGGACGATTCCTGGCCTGGGATGGTCAGGAGATCGCCTGGTGAGCATGTTCCTTGAGCTGCTCAAGGGACACCACATCCAGAGCTGTGTCTTCCGTGGATTCCAGACAAACCTTCGGAGCCATTCCATCTTCGTAGGCCTGTTTCCAGCGAGGAGCACAGACGCACCAGTGGTCTCCGGGCTTCAGGCCAGGGAACTGAAAGGCCGGCACAGGTGTGGAGAGATCATTCCCCTGAGCCTTGCTGTACCGAAGAAAGGATTCCGTCATCACGCAGCAAATGCTGTGCTGCCCTTGATCTGAAGGGTCGGTTTCGCAGAAACCGTTTCGGTACCAGCCCGTCATTGGCTGGCAACCACAGACTTTCAGAGGTGCCCCGAGCACATTTCGGGAATTGGATCTAGCCGGAGTGCTGGCAGTCATCCTGAGGCTTTCGATGTGAGGAGTCTGACGAAGGACTGGCACATTTTGACGACAGATGGTTGACGGACCCCTAGGGGAGCGCGTTAAAGGTCAGACAGTCATGTCCCCTCGATGGATTGGGAGTTCACCGAAGACGCTGCCTTTCTCGCACTCTGCGACGCCTTCCGCGAAAGCGGTGAAAGTTCGGCCATCGAATTTCTGGCAAATGGCGAAGGAGCTTTTCATTTCCAGGATCTGGCCCAGAACGCGGCTGGTGAGGGGCTTGACCTAAGTGAGTCGAATGCCCTCGACGCGTTTCAGCAGGACGTGATCGACACAATGGAAAAGCTCTGCAAGGACTGAGCTGACCTCAAGGATTGCTGCTTTTTAGGCAGCACTTTTCAGATCGCAGCGTCAGCTCAACTGAAGAAGAAGGCGATCTCCTTGTCTTTGAGACCATCCCAGCCGGCCTCGATCAAGCGTGTGTTCAGGGATTCTTGATCAAAGTGTTTGGCACCGGTCTTCACCACTCGGTTGCGCATCGACTTGAGGACCCCACTGCGCGCCCGTTTGCTCTCAAGGTCCATCACCTCCTGATAAAGCGCGAGCATGGATTCAGGAATCGGGGTGCCATCGAGGTCGACACCCGCCTGGATCGCGGCGTCAACGCCATCAGGTCCAGCAATCGCCATGGTTGATCTTCAAATCAGAGGCGGCTCAGATTACGCACTGAAGTAACGAGCCTTGCTGTGGATCGCCACCAGAGCCGTGGTGCTTTGTTCGGGTTCCAGTTGATCGCTGGCATCCATGCTCAGCCCGATGCGGTTGGCTTCGAGCCAGTCGAGCTGTTGGCGCGAATCGGACACGTTGGGACAAGCCGGGTAACCGAAGGAATAGCGACTGCCCCGGTATCGCTGGGCGAGCACATCACGCAAGGGCATGGTTTCGGGATCAGGGAAGCCGAGTTCATTGCGGATACGCGCATGCACCCATTCAGCAAGGGCCTCAGCCATCTGCACGGCCAACCCGTGGAAATACAGATAATCGCTGTAGTGATCGCCTTTAAACAGCTTCTGAGCGAATTCACTGGCCTTTTCACCCATGGTGACCGCCTGCATGGGCAGCACGTCGCTGGGGCGACCATCACCATCAAGGTCTCTGAAGAAATCAGCAATGCAGTAGCGATTGCCTGAGCGTTGACGAGGCAGGTCGAAGCGTCCGAGTTCGTTCTCGCGGTTGGAATCGAAAACCCGTAAGCAATTTCCGTCTCGCCCGACGGGGAAGTAGCCGTAGGCCACACGCGGGGTCAGCAGTTGTTCATTCAGGCAGCGTTCAATCCACTGCTGCAACACAGGCTCAGCTTTTTCGGCCAGCATCGCGTCATAGTCCTCCCTGGACTGCTGCTTGGTTTTGCGGATCTGCCACTGGCCGGCAAACAGGGCATTGCGATCCAGAAAATTGAAAACCTGATCAAGGGCGATGTCCTGCTCCGTGAGGATCGCTGCGCCATCAAAGGGTGGATGGACGGCGGGTTCTGCTGGAACAGCCTCTGAACGATCCGTCGTCACCGCTGCTGCTGTCACGTCCGACGCCGCGGATGTGTCGTTGTCCTTAACGACAGCAGGAGTTGCGCTCTCGTCACTGTCGTCGAGACCAACACCATGAGGTGTGCCGTTGAGAAAGCCTCGACTGTTGCTCCAGGTGTCCTGGACCTTGGCATCCATCAGGGCATCCATGAAGCGCAGATCGGCAAAGGCATCACGGCCGTAGACAACCTTGCCGTTGTAGACATCACGACAATCCTTCTGCACAAAACGAGGGGTGAGTGCAGCACCGCCGAGAATCACAGGAACATCGATTCCAGCCTCATTGAAAGCACTCAGGTTGTCTTTCATGAAGGCAGTCGATTTCACCAGCAGTCCGCTCATTGCAATGCAATCCGCCTGATGCTCGTGCTGGGCTTCGATAATCGCCTCACAGCTCTGTTTGATGCCGAGGTTGACAACCTCGTAGCCGTTGTTGGTGAGGATGATGTCGACGAGATTCTTGCCGATGTCATGAACATCTCCCTTCACGGTGGCGATCAAGAACTTTCCTTTGCTGCTGCTTTCCCCTTCTGTTTTCTCCATGTGAGGTTCGAGGTAAGCCACGGCTGACTTCATCGTTTCGGCGCTCTGAAGCACGAAAGGCAGCTGCATTTGTCCACTGCCGAACAATTCGCCAACCACTTTCATGCCATCGAGCAGATAGATGTTGACGATCTCCAGAGGCTTGTATGTCCTGAGGCCCTCCTCCAGTGCCGGTTCAAGACCGATACGTTCTCCATCAATGATGTGCTGCTTGAGTCGTTCCTCAACAGGCAGATCAGCCAAGGAAGGTCCGGACGCTCTGGCTTCCTTGGTGCTGACACCCTCGAAGAGTTTTGTCAGTTCGGTCAGCGGGTCATAGGTGCAGATGCCGTTGTCGAATGTGCGCTTGTCGTTGATCAGATCCCGACAGATCTTTTGATGCTCCTCGTTGATCTTGATCAGGGGCAGGATTTTTGCAGGACTGACGATGGCTGCGTCCATGCCGGCTTGGCAGCAGTCGTGCAGAAAAACGGAATTGAGATTGATGCGGGCCGCTGGAGACAACCCAAAACTCACATTGCTCACGCCAAGCACAACGTGAACACCTGGGAGGTTGTCCCGGATCAGTCGGATGGAATCGACCGTTGCCTTGCCGTTGAGACGATCTTCCTCGATGCCGGTGGAGATTGGTAACGCGAGCGGGTCGTAGAAGATTTCGTGCGCTGGCAGACCGAATTCGAGGGCGTCTCGATAAGCACGCTGAGCGATGCTGAATTTCTTTTCAGCAGTACGAGCCATTCCGTCTTCGTCAATGGTGCCAACGACAACGGCTGCTCCATAGCGGCGCGCCAGCTCAAGAACATTGAAGAAGCGCTCGTCACCGTCCTCGTAATTGGTGGAATTCAGGATGCATTTTCCACCTGCAACCTTGAGGCCCGCCTCCATCTTTTGCCACTCGGTGGAGTCGAGCATTAGGGGCAGGTTGACGTTCGTGACAAGCCGACTCACCAGCTCGTGCATATCCCGTTCACCATCACGGCCGACATAGTCGACATTGACGTCGAGAACATGGGCGTTCTCCTTCACCTGCCCACGGGCGACGGAGACGAGTCCGTCCCAGTCCTCCTCAGCAAGCAGTTCACGAACCTTACGGCTGCCACTGGCGTTGAGGCGTTCACCGATGATCAGAAAAGAGTTGTCCTGGTAATAGGGCGTGATGCCATAGATCGACGACGCAGCGGGTTCGATCTTGCTGAGTGTGCGCTCGGCGGGCTTCAGCTGGGTTGAGATCTCAGAAAGAGCTCCGATGTGTGCCGGCGTGGTGCCGCAACAACCGCCGATGACCTGTACGCCGAGATCCTCGACGAAATGCATCAGCTGCATCTTCAGTTCCGTCGGCGTCAGACGGTAATGGGCAACACCGCCAATATTCTCCGGCAACCCGGCATTGGGAATGCAACTCACCGTGAATGGCGAATGTTCGGAGAGATAGCGGATGTGCTCCTTCATCTGTTCCGGGCCTGTCGCACAATTCAGGCCGAGAATGTCAATCGGAAACGGTTCCAGAATCGAGACCACCGCTGCGATATCGGATCCAACCAACATGGTTCCGGTCGTCTCCATGGTCACGGAAACCATCAGTGGACGCCGTTGTCCCGTGCGGTCGAAGGCCTGCTCAATCCCCTGTAGAGCCGCCTTGATCTGGAGGACGTCTTGACACGTTTCGACGATGAACAGGTCAACGTCTCCGGCGATGAGACCTTCCGCCTGCTCACGAAATGACCCACACATCGAATCAAAGTCGATGTGTCCGAGCGTGGGCAGTTTCGTGGTGGGTCCCATTGAGCCAGCCACGAAACGAGGCTTCTCCTCGGTGCTGAAGCGGTCTGCCATTTCACGGGCGAGTTCTGCAGCCTTTTTGTTCAGGGCGAAGGCTTCGTTCTCCAGTCCGTATTCAGCGAGAACGATTGAAGCGGCACCGAAGGTATCGGTTTCGATCACATCGCATCCAGCTTCAAGAAATTGCTGATGAACGGCTTGAACGGCATCGGGCCTGGTCATCACCAGGTTTTCGTTGCAGCCCTCCAGATCTGCCCCACCGAAATCCTCAGACGTGAGTTCCATCTGCTGGAGGCTGGTGCCCGTGGCTCCATCAAAGACAAGAACCGGTCGTTCCGGACTGTGCAAGCGACGGAGGAAGCGTGATGTCACAGCAGCTTTGGTTGTCGTGCTGGCTGCCATGACCCTGTTCTCGATCCACCGATCCTAAGAAAAGTGTTGGCAGTTCTCTTACTCAGGGTCAGACACTGATGCGCGTGACCCAGTGCTCAAAGTCAGGGTCTCTGCCTTCCGTGATGGCCACAAGACGCCGCTTCAGCTCATCCATCACCGGTCTGTGGGTGTTCAAGGTGGTGGACTCGATCTGACGGATCGGTGTGATCTTGGCCGCAGTTCCTGTGAGGAAGACTTCATCGGCAATGAACAGCTCTGTCTTGTCCACAGGGCGTTCAATCACACGCAGGCCCATGGTTATCGCCAGCTCGATCACGCTGGCGCGGGTGATGCCCTCAAGAATGTCCTGGTCAACGCCGGGGGTCACCAGGGCACCGTCGCGGACGAGGAAAAGATTCATTCCGCTGGCTTCACTCACCTTGCCGCGACTGTTGAGCAGCAGTGCTTCATCAAAGCCACTCTTCACCGCTTCCGTTTTGGCCAGGGAACTCGTGATGTAGGCGCCGCTGATCTTGCCTCTCAGGGGCAGGGAACGATCCTCCTGACGTGTCCAGCTGCTGATGCGACAACTCACACCCTCTGGCGACAGGTAGTCACCGAGAGGCAAGCCGTAGATGAGGAAATCGGTTTCAATCTCATGGAGGCGCGGGGCAATCCCGAGATCACTGGTGTAAACGAACGGCCGCAGGTAGATCGGCTGTTCGGGTTTGTTGGCCTGCAGCATCGCCGTCAGAGCGGCAAGGATCTCCTCCTCGCGGAGCTCGGTCAGCAGGAGGCGAGCGCTCTGGCTGAGTCGTCGGGCATGCCGGTCTGCTCGAAACAGCAGCATCGTGTTGGCGCTAGCAGGGTCTGGAATGGCCCGCATTCCACCGAACGCTCCGGTCCCGTAGTGGAGGGCGTGGGTGGCAATGGAAATCCTTGCCTCCTCAAAGGGCACGCACGTCCCCTGGAACCAGGCATAGGGCAGGAACTGATGCATCGCAGACGAAGCCCGATCGATGAATCTTCTCACCCGTTCATGACCAGCCAGGCATGACAATGGCGGGATGCATCGCCTGGCCAGTTGTCCGGGGCTCGACCCTCCAGAGGACGTGGTGCTGGTGGAGCAGCCGCCGGCCGATGTTCTGCTGCTCAGCAGCGCAGGGACAGACCTCAGCACGCTGGCCGCCTGTCTTGAAGATTCAGGACTGCACAGCTGGCGGGAGAGGATCCGTGCTCTCGATCTAAGTCAGCTGCAGCATCCCGCTCAGGTGGATCACTACCTGCGCAGCACGGCAGCCAAAGCCAGGCTCGTGGTGGTTCGTCTGCTCGGAGGTCGAGGGCACTGGAGCTATGGGCTTGAGCAATTCCAGCTCTGGCAACAGACCGCTCAAGATCGCCAACTCGTGATCCTCTCCGGCACCCAGGATCAACAGAGTGCGTTGCATCCTCTGAGTTCGATCGGAACCGCGCTGGCTGATCGTTTGGCCTCGCTGCTGCGTGAGGGCGGCACCCGGAACATGACCGAGCTCCTCAGTGTTCTCGATCGTGTTCTGGAGGGTTTGGAACCCGAACCGGAATCCGTCAGCATCCAGCCGCTTCCCGATCCATTGCCTTGGGACTGGGAACAGGACAACGGAGCCAGGGTCGGCGTTGTTCTCTACCGCTCCCTTCTGCAGGCCGACGATCTGGCGCTGGCCAGGCAACTCATCCTGACTCTTCGTCTAGCCGGTCTCTGCCCGCGGCTGCTCTGGGTGAGCAGCCTCAGGGATGCGGCTGTACAGGCCGGTGTTGTCGACCTTTTCTCGTCAGAAGCGGTGGAACTCGTGATCACGGGAACCGCTTTTGCCTCCGTGCGTTCGGAGGAGGCTGGATTGGGCAGTCCGATCTGGGATCAACTGGACTGTCCAGTGCTGCAGCTGCTCACAGGATCCCGCTCCAAGGAGGCCTGGAAAGCCAGCAGCCGAGGGCTGGATCCCCTTGACCTCTCCCTGCAGGTGGTGATGCCAGAGCTGGATGGTCGGGTGACCACAAGGCCCTGTGGCTTTCGGCAGCTGTCCATGGATGAGGGAAAACTTGCAACCGCGTTGCCGACCCTGATTCCCGATTCGGTTGGCATTCAGTGGCTGGTTGAGCACGCCGCCCGATGGATCGAGCTGAGGCGGACTCCGGCGAAGGAACGCCAACTGGCTCTTGTTCTCGCCAACTATCCAGTGCGGGATGGTCGTCTGGCGAACGGGGTTGGGCTGGATACGCCCTGCAGCTGTGTCTCGATCCTGCGCTGGCTTGCAGAGGCTGGATACGACCTGGGCGACTGTCCTCTTCCAGAGGATGGAGATGCGCTGATGCGCTTTCTGCTCAGCGGACGCACCAACGCGCCTGAGAGCAAGGTGCGGCCACCGTTGGCTCATTTGCCGCAGGGGAACTACCTGGCCTGGTGGGACCAGCTTCCCGCAGCCGCCAGGCAGCCGATCGCCCAGCGCTGGGGGCATCCAACGCACGCCTGCGATCAAGAGGTAGTCGGGTTCCCCATTCATGGGGTGCGCTTTGGCCGGATCGTTGTGGTGATCCAACCCGACCGGGGCTATGACCCCGAGCAGATTGCTGATCTCCATTCACCTGACCTGCCACCTCCCCATCGCTATCTGGCGCAGTACCTCTGGCTGAAACAGATCCATCGCAGTCAGCTGATGGTGCATGTGGGAAAACACGGGAGTGCGGAATGGCTCCCGGGCAAAGCCGTTGGGCTCAGTGACGCCTGCGGGCCCAATCTGGCTCTTGGTGCGATCCCCCACCTCTACCCCTTCATCGTTAACGATCCAGGCGAGGGATCACAGGCCAAACGGCGCGGTCAGGCCGTGATCCTGGATCACCTCACACCACCGCTTGGTCGTGCCGGGCTGTACGGACCGCTCCAGACGCTTGAAAACCTCCTGGATGAACTTGTGGAGGCGCGTCAGCTTGGTTCGGAGCGCGTTGATCTACTGCAGAGGTCGATTGTGAAGAGCCTGGAAGCCATGGACTGGCCTGGGATTGCCGATCTATCTGGGAACGATCAGGAGACTGACGACCTTGAAAGCCGTCTGGATGCGGTTGAGACCTACCTCTGCGAGCTCAAGGAGTCCCAGATCCGTATCGGACTGCATCGACTGGGTGAACGACCAGCCGCATCGATCGAGCGTGAGCTGCTGATGGCCATCGCACGATCTCCATCGGGAGGTCTTCCAGGATTGACGCAGGCGATGGCGATCGAACTCGGGCTGGAATTCGATCCCTGGCAACAGGAGGATGGCGTGCTGTTGACAGCCTCTGATCAACAGCGACTGGCCGTGCTCGGCTGTCCAGGGGCACAGCGTGTTGGCGATGGAACCGCCTGGTTGGAGACCCAGGGATTGCTGCTTCTCGACATCCTGATCGATGCCACTGCTGAGGCGGAGGGTCTGCAACCACTGTTGCTGCAATGGATCGAGCAACGATCAGGAGACACTGTTCTGTCGAAGGTTCGCGACGGCCTCTGGCCCCGCCTTGTTCAATGCGCTGCCTCTGAACGGGAAGGATTCCTCAGGGGGGCCTGCGGAAGTCGCATTGCGGCCGGACCATCCGGCGCTCCCAGCCGCGGTCGGCCGGATGTGCTTCCAACAGGCCGCAATTTCTACTCCGTCGATCTTCGAGGCCTGCCGACGGAAGCGGCCTGGGACCTCGGGAGGCGTTCGGCGGAGCGTTTGCTGGATCTGCATCTGCTCGAACAGGGGGAACCGCTGCACCATCTCGCCATCTCGGTCTGGGGCACCGCCACCATGCGAAACGGAGGGGAAGACATCGCTCAGGTGTTGGCCTTGATGGGTGTTCGCCCTGTCTGGGATGGGCCCACACGCCGAATGGTGGATCTGGAGGTGATCCCCTCATCGCTGCTGGGGCGATCAAGGGTCGACGTTGTGCTGAGAATCTCGGGCCTGTTTCGAGATGCCTTTCCGCATCTGGTGGGCTGGGTGGATCAGGCAACCCAGCGAATTGCGTCGCTGACTGAGGACGACTGCATTAACCCCCTGGCAGCCCTGACGAGGACTGAGGGGCCCCAGAGCAGGATCTTTGGGTCGGCACCAGGAGCCTATGGAGCGGGGTTGCAGGCGTTGATCGATCACGGAAGCTGGGAGAGCCGATCCGACCTTGCCGAGGCTTATCTGCAGTGGAGCAGTTGGCGGTACGACGGCAGTGATGTGGTTGTGGCTGATCGTGGCGGGCTTGAGCAGGCCCTTCACCGGGTCCAGGTGGTGCTTCACAACCAGGACAACCGCGAACATGACCTGCTCGATTCGGACGATTACTACCAGTTCCACGGCGGCCTATCAGCAGCCGTTGAGCAAAGTTCAGGTCTGCGCCCCCAGCTCTGGTTTGGTGACCATTCGCGCGCCGAACGCCCTCGGATTCACCGTCTCGAGAAAGAGCTGGACAAGGTCATGCGCAGCCGTCTGCTCAATCCACGCTGGATCAATGGCATGAAGCAGCACGGTTACAAGGGGGCCTTTGAGATGGGGGCGAGCCTGGATTATCTGTTTGCCTACGACGCCGCGACCGACCGTGTTCCCGACTGGTGTTACGGAGCACTTTGCGATCAGTGGCTCGCCGATGAAGACACACTGGCGTTTCTCAACCGACGCAATCCCTGGATTCTCAGGGACATGGCCGAACGCCTCCTGGAGGCCTCCAATCGAGGACTCTGGGAACAGCCCCGCGCTGATCAACTTGATCAGCTGCGCGATCTGGTGATCAGCAGTGAAGCCCGGATTGAGCGGGGAGAGTTCACTTGTTGAGATCGCGCACCATCTGACGGAACGGATCGATCGAACCAGGCTTCTCTGACGGGGCGACGCTGGACGCCGTCTCCTCAACCTCCTTGGGTTTGAGTTCCTCTTTTCGACCCACCGGGGCGGCATTGGAGGGAATCTGAGCGTTAACTCCGGTTACGGCGGTCCCCCGAAGCCTCTGTTTCATTTCCTTGGTGCTCACCTGCTCGGCGAATGTCTTCTTCACCGGCTTGGGAATCCCAGTCGCCAGTGTTGTGGTCTCCTCCTTAATTTGTGTGCCACCGAGTCCGTCGGTTCTCTTTGTGAGCTGCTCGGTTTCTGCAGCAACCTCGATCACACGTTCTTTGTTTCCCGGTGAATCAACCGTGCCAGGGAAGGTTCTGCGAATCGTTTTCGATTCCCTCATGTAATCGACATTGCCGAGGGATGAGGAGGAATCGGCGTCCAGGTAGTAAGCCTCCGGTTGCTCTTTCTTCGGAGCGCGGGGCTCGATCGGTTTGGCCTCATCTGACCCCTTCGTGACGTTGCTCAGCAGACGATCAAAGAAGCCCATGCCGACCGAACCTGAAATGTGATGAATTTAGCGGCCACTCAGGTCGATTCCATGGCTGTCGGTGCCACACGTACGCAAAAGGCCAAGATTCGACAGCTGGCGATCGATCGCTTCACATACGAAAGGGCTGGGCTGCCAGCTGGGCTGCATGTCGTAGTCGTACCAGGCTTCGCCACCGTCGATTCCAATGCTGGCTGCGGCGTCGATCAGTTCGGCGTGGCCCAGTCGGTATCGGGCAGGGTGGGCCAAGACGGCGAGCCCTCCGGCGGCATGAATGGCCTTGACCACGGCCTCGGCTCGAAGCGGTTCACCGACGACCGCATCACCGCGGTTGTAGGGCTGAAGCGAGGGGTGATCGAGCTCGAAGCCAAGGGCGAGCACATGCACCAGGCACCCCCGCAGCAAACAGCTGATTTCCATGCCGCTCCAGAGTGTTGGCACGGGCTCCCCAGCATCGCGGCGCTGCTGGAGCCAGGTTTGCATCGGTGGATGGGCCCGACTGCTGTGGTGGTCCGTGACGGCGAGATGCTGCAAGCCGAGACGCGTGGCCTGTTCAATCAGAGCCTCGGGTTCCAGGCTTCCGTCACTGCAAACGGTGTGACAGTGAAAATTCAGTTGTCCAGGACAGCTGTCAGGGCCGACCTGGTCGAGAACCGCACGCAGTGGGTGGTCAGCTAAGGGCATCTCAGGCTCCAGCGGCGGCTTCCTTACGGAGACGTCTCCAGCGTGCATAAAACTGAATCGAGGCAGCCATGAAGATCACGAGAGCAACCAGGAACCAGGTTGCGGCGCTGGTTGGAAACTGATTCTTGAACACCACCAACATCACCACGAGCACCAGCATCAGGGTGGGCAGTTCATTGAGGGCACGCAGCTGTCGGCCACTCCAGTTGCATGTTCCCGACTGCAATTGCCCCATCAGTCGGTAGCAAAGCCAGTGGTACCCAAGCAGAGCCAACACCACCGCCAATTTGGCGTGCATCCAGCTCTGGTGGAGCCAACCCGGCTGACACACCAGGAGGCCGACAGCCATGCTCACTGCTACCACCATGCCCGGAGTGGTGATGATGTTGGCCAAACGTTTCTCCATCAGGCCGTACTGCTCCTGAAAAGGACCCTGCAAGGCAGGGTCCAGCTCAGCGGTCTCCACGTGATAAATGAAGAGCCGCACCAGATAGAACAAGCCAGCGAACCACACCACCACTCCAACGATGTGAAGCGTCTTGAACCAGAGGTAAGCCTCAGGGGGCAAGGTCATGGTGCAAAGCCTGATACAGCGACCCTACGAAGCGTTCAACCCAACGCGTCAAGAAACTGCTGGGCGCGTCGTTGATGGCCGAGGAGTGTGTCTGGGGACATGCGATCCAGATTTCTGGCCATCATCGCCAGGCGGTACTGACCACGAAAAAACGTTTCATGCCGTTTGATGAAACTCCAGAACAGGCCATCCCAGATCTCACACCAATCACCCTTGCGGTAATCAGACATTTTGCGGACGTAATTGGAGCCCGATAAGTAAGGCTTTGTGGTGAAGATGCCGCCATCGGCGAACTGACTCATTCCGTAAACGTTGGGCACCATCACCCAGTCGTAGGCGTCAACAAACAGCTCCATGAACCAGGTGTAAACCCGCGTCGGGTGGAACCCGCAGAGCAGCATCATGTTTCCAACCAGCATCAGCCGTTCGATGTGATGGCAGTACCCCGTATCGAGAGCGTGCTGGATAGCGTCATCGATCGGAGGCAGACCAGTGGTTGCGGTGTAGAAGGCCTGTGGAATCGGTCTGTTGTCGAAATTCCAGAAATTTCCCTGCCGCATCTCCACGCCATGGCGTCTGTACATCGCTGCCATGAATTCACGCCATCCAACGATCTGTCGTACGAATCCCTCCAGTGAATTGAGGGGAACATCACCGGCATCGGCGCGTTCCAAGGTGCGCTTGAGGATGTGCTGTGGCGTCAGCAGTCCGCAGTTCAGCATGGGTGTGAGCACGCCATGCCACATCACTCGGTGCTGGCTGCTGATGGCATCTTCGTAGGCGCCGAACTGGATCAGACGCTGGTCAAGAAATTGATCCAGCCATGCTTCGGCAGCTTCGTGGGTCACTGGATAGGCAAAGGCATCGCTGGATCCAATGCCGGGAAGTGATTCGGAGTTCAGTTGTTGACGCTGGGCCTGAAGCGTCGCTGGAACAGCCTGTGCGGGTTCAGGCGGAACAAGGATCCCCTTCGGCAGCTTCTTCCTGTTATCGGCATCGAAGCTCCAATGCCCCCCGAGCGGTCCGCCATCGGGCTCAAGCAACAGGTCGAGGCGCCGCCGCTGCATCTCATAAAAACGCGCCATGAATGGCTTTTTGCCCGTGCCGAAGTGGTCATCGATCACCGACTGGGGGGTCAGCAACATCGGGGTGGGGGCGATGACCGCAGTGCCACCAAGCGCCTCGAGGACGGCGTGGAGGCGCCGTTCCAGCACGTGATCCACCGGATCGGCGAGGAAAAAGCGGCGATATCCCTGTTGCAGCAACAACTGCAGGTGGGCGGTGGTGTCTCGGGCCTTGTGATGCTCCTGGAGAGAAACGTCGAAACCCTGTGATCGCAGGCTCTCCGCGTAGGCCTGCATCGACGCTCTGTGCAGCAGAAGCTTCTGGCGATGAACCAGTTGTGGCCACTCAGGGTCGGTCCCGAAAAACAGAGGGTCCTCGATCAGGGCCACGGAGCGCCCCAACTGGATGGAGGGATGATCCGCGAACAGCTGGTGCGGATAAACGAGGGTGATCTCCATGCGATCAGGCGTTTTCTCCGGCCAAACGACAGGCCCGCTGCCCCAGAGCAGTGGCGTAACCCCGATCAACCAGTCCTGCACGAGGACTGAGAACTCCCGCCCTGCAATCCATCACAACTTTTTCTCGATGTCCCTGTTGATCGTTGAGACGCAACACGAGTTGCCAATGGTTCTTGGCACTACGGGTGATGCCGTCGGCACAGACAGGACCGGTACAAAGGCCAGGTGAAGCTTGTACTGGTGGGGTCAGCCAGACCATGCACAGCATCACGATGGCCAGTAAGAGGCGGAACACCGTGAATCAATCGATGCCACCACTTTGGTCAGATCACAGAGGATCTGTGGACGGAGCGTCCGGGCTGTTGTCAGGCATGTCTTCAGGACTGTCGTCCTGAGGATGAAAAAAGGCATGGATCTGGTCCGCCAGGGAGGGCCCCACCCCTGGTGCCTCGGACAGTTGCTCAGCAGTGGCCAGCTGAATGGCATCGATGGAATGGAAATGGGCCAGAAGTTCCTTGACCCGTTTTGGCCCAAGCCCCGGAATGTCCGACAGCCGGGACCGCTTCATCCGCTGCCCCCGCTGTTGGCGATGGAACGTCACCGCAAAGCGGTGCGCCTCATCCCTGAGACGACGCAGTAGCGCTACACCGAGCTGATCTGGCTCACTCTCGAGAGGCTTGCTTTCACCGGGTAGAAAAACCTCTTCGCGTTGCTTGGCGAGGGAGCAGACGTTGAGATCCTCATGCAGATCAAGCTCACGCAGTGCCTCCATCACGGCGGAGAGCTGTCCTTTGCCGCCGTCGATCATCACCACATCGGGCCAATCGTTGAGGCCGTCGGTCTGAAGGGCACTGCCCCCTTTGTGGCGCAGAGCACCCACATCAATCCCCTCAGCCTTTGCACGGGACCAGCGACGGAAACGGCGGCGCATGATTTCCGCCATCGCCATGAAGTCGTCGCTGTGGCCGGCGACGATGCTGCTGCTCCGGATCTTGTATTTGCGGTAGTGCTGCTTGGCTGGCAATCCATCAACGAACACCACCTGGGAGGCAACTGCATCGCTGCCCTGGATATGGCTGATGTCGTACCCCTCGATGCGACGCGGCGGGGTCGGCAACTCCAGCAGTTGCGCCAGATCTTCGGTTGCCATGGCCTGCTGCTCCTGGCCTTGCTTGGCACGCAGCAGCTCGAACTCAGCATTTCTCTGAAGCAGTTCGATCAGATCTGCTTTCTGACGCTGTTTGGGGCAGTGAATCTGCACCCGCCGCTCGCGCTGTTCCGTCAGCCATTCTTCCAACAGATCCTGCTGAGGCAGCGGATGTTGAACCAGTAGCTCGGGGGGAATCTCCACCGCATCCACCTGGCTGTAGTGCTCCTCGATCACCCGCTGAAGGATCAGACCTGGATCCAGGCCCTCGGCATCGGCCATGTATCCCAGACGACCCACCAGCTTCCCGGCCCGCATCTGGAACAGCTGAACGGCCGCAAGGCGTTCGTCGCAGGCCAGAGCAACAACATCCCGGCTCACGGATGAATCGGGAAGACTCATTTTCTGATCCGCGGTCAGCTGATCAAGCCCCTGAAGCTGGTCACGCACCCGGGCGGCCGCCTCGAAATCCAGGCGCTCGGCGTATCGCTCCATCTGTTCAGAAAGCAGCCGCTGCAGTTCATCACTGCGGCCTTGAAACACCATCGCCACCTTGCGGAGCGTGCGGTGGTAGTCCTCGGAGCTGATCTTCTGCTGGCACACCCCTGGACAGCGCCCGATGCTGTAGTTGAGGCAGGTCCGATCCGGGTACATCGGACGGGGGCGCTGACGCAGGGGAAACACCCGTTTCACAAGAAACAGCGTGCGGCGCAACAGACCGACGTCCACATAGGGTCCGTAGAAACGATCCAGGGGACTGCGGAAGCGCCGGCGACGCGTGATGAAAATGCGCGGATAGGCCTCGCTCCAGGTGATGCAGAGGTAGGGGTACTTCTTGTCGTCCTTGAGCAGAACGTTGAAGTGAGGCTGATGGTTCTTGATCAGATTTGATTCAAGAGCCAGAGCCTCGGCTTCGCTGTCGGTGACGATGAATTCGATCTCACACACCTGCCTGGTCATCAGGCGGATGCGGGGGGAGAGATCGTGCCGGCTACGGAAATAGCTGCGAACGCGACTGCGGAGACTCTTCGACTTGCCGACGTAGAGGATCCGATCCTCTCCATCACGCATGAGATAGCAACCTGGCTCAGCGGGAATCTCCTTCAATCGCTGTTCGAGACGATCCGGCTGCATCAGCAGCGCCGTCGTCGATCCAGGGGAGGCCAATGCTCGTTCAGCCGCCGTAGTTCCAGCCGGTGCTGGCCAAGTTCAGAGCCTCACCATCGGCCAGCAAACGGGCGGATTTCACTTCAGCAACAAACACGGTGTGGTCGCCATGCTTCACCTTTCCGATCACGCTGCATTCAACGCCGCCGATGGCATCGTCCAGCAGGGGAAGTCCAAGTTCACCTTCCTGAAACGGAGCAGCTTCGAAACGGCCTCCCATGGCCTTCTGAGGCTTGAAGAACACCGCGGCAAGATCCTTCTGATCAGCCCGAAGAACATTGAGTGAGAAACAGCCAGTGCGTTCGATGATTCCGTGGCTGGTGCTGTCTGCCCGCACGCCCATCACAACCATGGGTGGCTCAAAGGACCCCTGGGTGACCCAGGAGGCGGTGAACCCGTTCACCTCATCGCCTTCGCGAACACCACAGATGAACAAACCATGCGGGATCTTGCGCAGCAGGGTTTTCTTGGCGTCCAGATCCAGGCTCATCTCATAGAACTTCAACTGAATGAAATCTAGGCAGAGCCTCACTGCATAGGATTTCGCCACTGCTGCATCGGCCATGCGGGCGCTTTATCCCGGAAGCTTCGATCCACTCACGAACGGACACATGGATCTGATCGAGAGGGCGTCATCCCTCTTCGGCGAAGTAGTTGTGGCTGTTCTGGGCAACCCCAGCAAGCGCCCGGCATTCAGCATTGATGATCGTCTCAGCCAGATCCGCAAGGCCACTGCCCATCTCAACGGGATTGAGGTGATCAGTTTCGATGGCCTGACCGTTCACTGCGCAGAAACCCATCGCGCCGATCTGATCCTGCGAGGACTGCGGGCGATGAGCGATTTCGAATATGAGCTGCAGATCGCTCACACCAATCGTTCACTGGCGGATCGTCTCGAGACCGTCTTTCTGGCAACGACGGCCAGACACAGTTTTTTAAGCAGTTCGGTTGTCAAGGAAGTCGCCCGTTTTGGTGGGCCGGTCGATCACATGGTCCCCTCGGAGGTTGCGAAGGACCTCAACAGGCTCTTCAATTCGGCTTTATCGCCCTAGCAGCCATGAGCGAAGCTCGGCTCACCGTGCTCGATCAACTGGATCAGCTGGAAGAGATTGTCCTGGAGGGCAGCCGAGTTCCCTTTACGGGCGGGCGTTTGGTGAATGAATGCGAGGCCGTCGATGTTCTGGACGCAGTCCGCGAGGTTCTGCCGAAGGAACTGGAGAGGGCAGAACAACTGCTCTTGAAGCGCGATGAATTCATCAGTACGGCCCGTCAGCAGGCTGAGGAGATTGTTCAGCAGGCGCAGCGCCAACGGGAGCAACTCGTCAACAACGCGGCGATCCGCCAGGAAGCGGAGCGTCAGGTGAACGAACTGCGTGAACAGACTCGGCAGCAATGCGAAAAGCTGCTGCAGACCACGCGCCAGCAGAACGCCTCCTTGGAACAGGAGATTCAGGCCAAGATTGTCCAGCAGGAGCAGCAGTTTGCTGCGCGTCGGTCCCAGCTCGAGCAGGAAGCACTGCAGCGTCGTCAACAACTCGAACAGGAGTCTGTTGAACTCAAGCGACAGCACATGGAGCAGCACGAAGCCAACCGTCAGCAGGGGCTTCAGGAGATGGAAACCATTCGCAGAGAGGGTCTGCGACTCCAGAAAGAGGCAAGAGATGAGGCTGAGCGGCTACATAACGATGCACTCCAGTTCCGTCAGCAAACCCAGCAGCAGTGCGAAGCCCTGATTCAACGCAGCCGTCAGGAAGCGGCATCGGTGCAGGACGGAGCCAACCGCTACGCAGAACAAACTCTCGGCGAACTTGAGGTGCGCCTGAAGGAGATGGCTCAGGTGGTCATGGCTGGACGCCAGGAACTTGTGAAAATCCAGACCATCCGTCCCGCGAACGAGTCACAGAAGGAGCCCGATGGAAAAACCGTGCCGATCAGCCGGGGACGGCGGGCTGCGACACGCTTGCGCTCAATGAAAGGCACCGGCTGAGACTCTGGGTCGCTCTGAGCACCCGTCCCATGACGCTGTTTGGAGCTGACCCTCCATTGCTGATCATGCTCACGTAACGAGGCCCTGTCGCGGTATCCAGAATTCCTGAAATCGAGCGAACGCCACTGAGGGTTCCCGTCTTGCCCCAGAAGCGCCCCTGGAGAGGCGTGCCTCGATAGAGATATCTCAGCGTGCCCCGCTGCCCAGCAATCGCCATTGATGCCTGGTAGTAGGAGGCGAGCGGGTGTCGCCCCATGCGCAACAACAGTGCCGCAATGGTGCGGCTGGTGACCCGGTTGGCGCGGGAGAGTCCACTGCCATCACGAATCCGCATCCCTTGAATCGGTAGACCCTGCTGCTGCATCCACTGGGTATTGGCCATCGATGCGCGGCCCACATCCCAATCATCAGCGGCTTCGCGCATCAGCACTTCAGCGGTGAAGTTGTGGCTTTCGGTGTTCGCCAAACTCAGCAGAGCATGCATTGGGGCTGAGTCCTCGCTGTGCAGGACCACGGGGTCCTGATCTTCCCGTGACATCGCTTGCTGCCGCTGCTCCGGATTCACCATCACCATCTGAAGGGAGCCACCCTGCTGACGCACGCTGGTATCGAGCACGCGTTGCAACCTGGCGGCAGGGTTCTGCACAGCCATGTGCAGAGCGTTACTGGTGAGAGCCAGCCGGGTGATCGGAGCGCCATAGGCATAACTACGATCTGCTGGATGCCAATCGCTTGGCCACCAGCGCTGAGGTGGCTCCTCGCGCACCATCAAGCGGATCGGACCAGAACCAGGTTGTTCTCCGCGAGAGCCTCCCTGGCCGAGGACGACCATGGCGAATTTCTGCATCTCAGCGATGCTGAGATCGGGGTCCCCCTCCCCGACGATCTCGAGGGATCCATCGGAATGACGCAGAAGCTGGGTCTTGAGACGGAAATCAGGACCGAGCCGATCAAGGGCAAAGGCTGTGCTGATCAGCTTCTGATTCGACGCCGGAATGCGGGGTGTTGACCCGTTCACATCCGCAAGAAGCTGCCCGCGGGCATCGACCACGCTGATGCTCCAGGCTGATGCCTGTCCACCAACGGCAGAACGGATGGCCGTTTGAAGCTCAGGACAGGTCCGACCCAGCTGAAGAGCGGGCAGACCCTGTTGCTGCAACGGAGGAGGCGGACTGAGCAGTGGTTGTGCAGCAACCAACGTCGGCGATGAGAGCCCCAAGCCAAAGGCAAACAGAACGTTGAGCCGCTTCATGACTGGGCAACTCCGCTCACAACACCATTGACGCGATACATGTTGCCTTCAAGTTCAACGGGTACGCCGATTTTGAGTTTGGTCCCACCAATCACCACGCCGGACTCTCCCTTTTCAGCGTCTGCTTCCAGGTCAAAGCGGGCATAAAGAAGGGCGGCAGCACTGGGATTGTCGGCCTGAATCACGCTGCCGTCGGGCATCACCGACACAAGTTTGGGGCTGATGTTCTGCGCGCTGAGAACGCGAACGCTGCCGGCGGGTTGATTACGGATCACAAAACTGAGCCGGCCCTCGTCTCGGATTGATTGCAGGAAACCCTCTGGATCTGCCATCGGCAGGTTGCGGACATCAACACTGATCTGAACCGGTTGAATCGATCCCGTTGCGCGAGCGACGGCGTTGGTGAGTTTTGGCGACCAAACAACACCGGCCAATGCCGTTAAGGCGATCAAACCAGCAACAGCATCGACAGGGGTGGGATGTTGCAGCCAGGACGGGCGCCTCATGGGTCACAACCGGGGACACGAACCATACGGATTGTTTGATCTGTGATCAAGAAGCCATCACTAGTTGCGCAGTCCATCCAGAAAGCGATCAACGGTGTCGAGCTGTTGCTTGAGTCCATCCGATGACTCCCCCGCAAGCGAGGCAGCAAGGGTTTCAGGGTCTGGTCGAGTCTCCTGAATACTCACCTGTCGGTAGCCATCCGAATCGGATCGGTAGATGTGCCAGTCACCAGGGAAACAACGCATCAAGGCGCCGCCCTCCAGCGGTTGCAGCCAAAACGCCTGTTGCCACGAGGCGACGAAGCCACGACGACGTTCGCGGGCCACGCTGCCGATTCCCACGGCGGCGTCCTCAAGCCTGCCGTTGAGCATGACGATCGAACCGCTGTGGGATTCGCAGACGTCCAGGAATTCCTCGTAGTCGGCTGGTTGAGGCATCACAGCAAGGAGCAGGTCAACCGGCGCTGCGTCGTCCGTGCGAGCCATCCACTGACGGAAATCAAGAATGCTCTCCGCCAGATCTGGCCCGTCACGCCTAGCCAGAGCAGCAGCTCCCGCATCAGGCCAGATCATCGTGAGGCAGCGTCCCCCGGCGATCAAGGACCGTGCCAAGCGGAACGCCACGGGCAGCAGACGCAGATTCTCAAACCGCAGCGATGCGCCCCAGCGCTTGCTGAGCCCCGAGCAAAGGGCTTCCTCAACCGCCTCCTGAAGCAGCGTTTCAGCGGTTGCCAGATCAGCTGGCAAGGGCTGCAAAGGAACCGAAGGGTTGGTCATGGAATGCGTTTCAAGCGGAGGAATCGACAGATGCCATCGCTTCTGCGAAACGCTCCTGAATCAATGCCAAATGATCATCTCCGATCCATCCACCCAACGTGAGGCGCAAACCTGATTGGCGACGGGAGGGATCAACCCCCATGGCCGTCAGCACAGAACTATCTGAACTCTGTCCGGAACTGCAGGCGCTGCCACTGCTCACGGCAATGCCACGGCGGGAGAGCTCACGCACCATGTGCCGTCCCGACAGAGGTTGACCCTCTCTGTTGGTGAGCAGGAGAGCAATGTGGTTCGGAAGACGATCGTCAGGGCAAGGACCGCACAACTCCACTCCAGGGAGTTGCAGCAAAGCGGAAAGCAAACGATCCCTCTGCAAACGAAGGCGCGAAGTTGCTCCTGGCGGTGCCGTGGTCTTGCTGGCATCGAAGGATGGCAACGGTTGCAATGCAGCCGCCAGACCAGCCAACAGAGCTACGGGTTCTGTGCCACTGCGAAAACCTTGCTCCTGTCCTCCTCCACCCTGCAGAGGGCGGAGCTCCACATGCTCCTGTTTCAACAGCAGACCAACACCACGCGGGCCCTGCAGCTTGTGAGCAGAGAGGCTCAGCAGATCGATCGGCAGTTGATGCCAGCTGATCCTGCCTTGGGGCAACAGTTGTGTTGCATCGGTGTGAAACAGGATTCCACGATTTCTGCAGGCCTCCCCGATCTCAACGACAGGCTGAATCGCACCCACTTCGCTCTGCCCCCAGATCACAGAGACCATCCGGGTGGGAGGTTCCAACAAACGCTCAAGCTGATCCAAGCGAATCACCCCTTCGTGATTCACAGGCCAGAGCTCCACAGACCATCCAAGAGATGTCAACTGTGCAGCGGCCGCTGTCACCGCCGGATGTTCCACAGCAGACATCACAAACCGGCCAGGTGAACGGTTGGAACAACAGCCCAGCAGTGCCAGGTGAACCGATTCCGTGGCCCCGGATGTACAGATCAGATCTGCGGTGCCGGCACCGAGATGCTGGGCAATGGATACTCGGGAACGTTCCAAGGTTTCTGCAGCCACAAGGCCGCTGCGATGCAGGCTGCTCGGATTCCCCCACGCCGATAGCTGAACCTGCTGAATCGCCTCAACCACTGATGGAAGCGGTGGGGTGGTTGCCGCTGCATCGAGGTAAATCTCAGCGGGTATCACGTTCAAAGCGGGCCCGCGTTCGCTGCTCGAGGGATTCGCTCGCGAGGTTCAGCATTGAATCCAGTGATGTGTTCTTGAGAAATTTCATCACCTTCTGCTGTGCTTCATCTTGCTCACAATCATCCTGCTGGGCACTGTCGCTGACGGAATCATCGATGTCCGGTGAGGTTTGTGGCTCTGCCTGGACCGAGTCGACAGAGACATTGGAGCTGATGGCGCCATTGCCTGGCATCAGATCAGGGCTCAGAACACCATCGAACACTGCTTCGGCAGGACCGGTCATCAACACAGGACCCTGTAAATCAGGCCAACTGATTTGAAGCGGACCACCTGGGAGCATCACCTCAGCGCTGTCGTCGCAAAGGCCAAGCAGGGATGCGGCGACCAGCGTGGCGCAGGCGCCGGTACCGCAAGCCAAAGTTGGGCCAGCACCCCGTTCCCAAACACGAATCTCTAATGAGCGAGAAGAGTGGATCTGGAGGAAGTGGACATTGGTTTTCGCTGGAAACAACGGATGTTGTTCAAGCTCATGCCCCCAGCGATCAAATGGGATGGACTGAAGATCCTGCACTGGCACAACCACATGGGGATTACCCATGCCAACGGCAGCAATCTCAAGTTCGTCGTCTCCGACGACAGCAGCCCCCTGAGGACATCCACGGGGCCCCATCTCCAACGTTGTTGGAATGTCACCCGGCTGAAGGAAGGGGGGGCCCATATCCACACAGAGTTGACCGTCGCTCTGCAGCTGGGGTCTGATCACGCCAGCCAGGGTCTCAATAGACCAGATGGTTCCAGGCGGATTGCCATCACTATCTGCGAGGTAACGAGCCAGGCAACGAATGCCGTTGCCACACATCTCGGCTTCAGATCCATCAGCATTCAGGATTCGCATGCGTAAATCCACTTCCCCTTCAGCTGGCAACGCCAGGATGAGTCCATCCGCCCCTACGCCAAAACGACGGTCACAGATCAAACGCACCCAATCCGAATCGGGCTGCGTAATCGATGACGGGAGCTGGCCTGACCGACCCTCCACGATCAGGAAGTCATTGCCAAGTCCCTGATATTTGCTGAAGTGCAGCATGGTCGCTTTAAAGGTCCCTAGATCCTATGGAGACAACGCCACTTGATCCAAGCCTCCCAGGAATACGACTACTCCAGTGCTGGATACGCGATAAGTGCCCTCTGAGCATTGATGTTGTTGGACAAGAACGTATCGAGGGACGACTAGTTTGGCAGGATCCAGAATTTCTTGCGATTGAAGCCAACTCCGTTCAAAAAATTATTTTAATCAATAGAAAGCATGTTGTACTTATTCGTTCATTGGCATAGAAACAAGCAAATCGAAATACCTGCATCTACTAAAACATCATTTTGTCTCTAGACGTCGACAAGTGCGCAAAACATAGTTATAAGGCAAGAATCAGAACGAGAAACGACTGGAGGAAGTGAGGATAGAATAAAAAATTACAACACCAAATGGTATCGTCGCTGACGATCATGCAAGAAAATAAGTATTTAGAACAAAATATTTGTCAAGAAAAAAACGGGATTCGACTAAAAAAAACCGGTGATCATCTATTGTCAATTCACTCTTATTGTTGAAATCAATGGCTGCATTAAAATTTCCATCATAAGCAGGGATCGGCAGGGCAAAGATAAATAATAAATTTATAATCCAAGATTAAACTAAATATAGAAATTAATTTCCAAAGCACTCAAATTTAAAATGCTGGAGGCGGTCAGCCGATAGCCATGAAACAGCAGGGTGACTACTAAATTCAAATTATGAAGATAAATATTTCAAATGAATTACTTTGAATGTGAACACTTACTAAATGTATAAGAACCACGATCGGATCGCGATGTTACCGAAAATTAAAAAGTCCAAAGGAGAATTTGTATCATACTAAATCCAATTAAACTGGTTCATCAGTCATATGCCTAGATCAAAGCAATTAAAAACCAAAAGACAATATGATATTTCCTTCAAAAACCAATGCTGCATATTTCCAACACAAGACCTAAAAACAATATGAATTAATATGCATATACGCTAGACAGAAAGAGAAAACTAATGAAATAAATAATTTCTACGGCAAATACAAAAGAATGGAGCCCAAACGCTTTGGAAAAAATTATAATAGCAAGAAGATTTACAAGAATATAAAATTTTAGGATTATGCCATGCTGTTGTTCAAAATGTCTAAAAGTTCTTTGTCATTTTTATTGTATATAGAAGTGCCTACGTTATTAAATTGAAGCGAGTCACGATCATTAAAGCTCAACAAGATTGTGTGCCGAGAAGAGGTGTCTAGAGTAGGCCTAGAGATTTCAGCATCAGACACATTATATTTAGTTTCCAACTTATCGCTTATGAAATCTAATGATTGATTATTGCCAAAGGAGAAACC
Source organism: Synechococcus sp. CC9616 (assembly GCF_000515235.1). NCBI lineage: Bacteria > Bacillati > Cyanobacteriota > Cyanophyceae > Synechococcales > Synechococcaceae > Synechococcus > Synechococcus sp. CC9616. The sequence continues at coordinate 762,528 of NZ_KI911558.1, forward strand.
AATCAAAACATCATGACCACCAGTATAAACGTAAGTATCGGCCCCCGATGCTCCCTGCAAAGTATCGTCCGACTGGCCTCCATCCAACCGATCATCGCCTGGGCCGCCATTAAGTGAATCCGAGCCTTCATTTCCAGTCAAAGTATCGTCGCCATTACCGCCTCTTAATAGATCAGATTTTGGTCCGCCGATTAAATAATCTGAGCCATTTTCACCCCATAAATTATCATTTCTGTGACCACCAAGAAGTAGGTCATTACCATCATCACCGTAGATACGACTCTTACTATCAAATCTAGACAGGAAATCATCATTACTAGTCCCGACAAAATCTCTAGGCTCACGCAGAGCAAATACAGGATTTCTGTTGATCAAATCACTCTTGAATCGCTCGTCAATAAGAGAGATATTCGAGGAGAGAAGATTTAAGTCGTCAAAATATTGGCGCTTGATCGGCAAAATCTCAGAGACAAAATCAAGCGCAGAATCACTATCTGATTGTTCAAGGCGCCGATCCAGCTTCCGCCACAAGCTCTGAGACAGTTCTGCGGCTTGTTCAACAAGTGAGGCGACAAACTTGGTGGTTTTGTCAGTTTCTTCAAAATTATTGTTCAGGTTTTCCACACCCAAGAGCTCTCTAGCGATGTACTCATGATCCTTTGAAAGTGGATCTCTCCCATTCGAAAGATCATTGAAGATATGAGTTGAGATGGCAGAGATTCTTTCAAAACGAGATTGAAGATCATTACTAAAGTGATCAGGCAAACCGTGTTGCAGTAGATTTTCAACTGCTGAATAGAGAAAATTTAATTTAATATGTGCCAAGTAGTCATATGCCGCTGACCGAACAACCTTATTGCTAAGTGACTTCTCAGTGGCAAGAAATTGCGTCGACTCAATTGCAGTGTAATCAAAATTTTTGATATTAAAATTTCTACGAATAAATTCGTCAACAGCTTCAGAGCTCTCAAATCCCTTCTTCTTTGCCTTAATGTTAATACTACCTTGTTGTGAGTTCAACTCGTCAAAATAGCTTATCATTAGCGATCGAAATGTCGTCAATGGCGTCAATGGTGTGCCAACGGGCGCAGTAAATGGGATTGATTGCAATCGGTTGGTGGCTGTATCAACACCTGCAAAGGCAATCAGCTGACCATTCTTGATGTCCTCCTCAGTAAAGAAGTTCATATCAACCTCCATAGAGAAAGAGCCATCGAGAGTTGTGTTGGTTGTAGGCTCCCCAGAGTCCGGCGAATAATTTGTGTTGGTGTCAAAGAATACGGTTGCATTTCTATAGGGGTCGTTACCAACAGCTGAAGACGAGGAGCGATCCACCGTGGAAAACTCAGCAAGTGTGAGACGCGCCAACTCAGCGCTCCACAGGTCATGCCACTCATTGATAAAGCCAAGATCTATGCCGATCTGAATAGCCGCTTGAAGGAAGAAATGAATACCTCCACCAAATGCAATCGCCTCAGTTGGATTACGGAACATTTTTTCCATTTCATATCCTCTGATCCGTCCGTCGCTCTTTCCTTGAAGTTCACCAACATCTACAAAATCGAATCCAACATCAGCAAACACTCCACCTTCTACATTCCCCCTGATAACTCCTAAATTTCCTTCTAAGCCAACACCAATACGTCCTTCTATAGCAAGTTCACGCATATCTCGGCCAAAAGGATTGGCTAGCCAACGTCCTGCCGCAGCGTTGTAGGACCAACGGTCAGCAATGTAAAAACCATCCATTATCATTTCTAGATTATCTGAACGTGATCCCGCATCTCTCCAGCGCGTAAAGCCCGAACTATCCATTCCGAAGCCAAAACGTGAATAAAGTCCTAATGAACCACTTAAACGTGGACGTACAGCTCCCAGTGGTTTAGAGATATCAATACCAGCCTCGGCTTGCAAAGTTGGAAGAGTATACGTCATAAGATCTACATCAGAGCCACCTAAAATAATATCTATAAGCGCTTGTTTATCTTGAAATAGAGGGAAATAGAAGCCTGCAGAATTTGCACCTTCAAGTACGCGCATCATCCTTTGCCCTAAATTAGATATAGGATTTGATGAGCGGGCAAGAGGACCAGAAGACAAAGATGATTGTTCTGATGATGATTGAGTGCTTAAAAGCCTAGACTCGGTGGAATTATCTTCACTGAAGAATGACGGATTACCCGCAAACGCTGCAAGTTGATTGAAATCCACGCCGGGGCGTACACCTTTGAGATCGTTGGCAATGGATTGGGAATCGCAAAGACTCCTGATACCAGCGATATTAGCCGAAGTATTTCGAACATTTTGGACGGGAGTCGAACTTGTCTGTACTGGGCTAACTGCCGAACCAAGAACATATTCCTCAAGAAGCTGTAATTTAAAGGAAGACCTTTGGAAATCATTGACTTCAATTTCATTAGAAATTTTGCCGGGTAGGTCATCGCGTATAGAGTGAATCGTTAGTGAATTATTATCCGAATCCTTGGTCTGCAAAGTCTCGACGGTTCGGCGAACATCACGAAGAATATGATCTAAATATTCATATTTATTTTCTCTAAGCAGGATATCCAGATCATCCTCGTCCGAGAGCTGAAGTCGAGCCCGTATTTCATTGTATATTACCTGTGTAGAAGTCTGCCCAGGAGTATTGGGCGCCTGCATAAGATCACTCAAATATAAATACAAGTCGTCGTAATCCTTGAACATTCGTGTTACAACCTGCGGCTGAGAACCAACAAACTCTCCGACACTAAAGCTATTTAATTCGCTTCTATTAAATTCATCTAATAGAATTTTAGCAATGCTACTCCAAGTATAGTGTTTTCTTAGCGGCAACATCTCGGCGCCTTTCAGAGAAAAACGACTATTAATCAATTGTTGATTACTATCAAGTTGATTACTATCAAATTGATCAAGATGTGATTGATCAAACTCTGAAAAACCTTTTATTTCAATCTGCCTAACAAATTCCTGTTCATTCTTCGTCAAAACACCCGCAAAAGAGCCATTGGGAACTTGCAAGGACCTAAACCGATTTAAGTTGCGAAAGTATTTATTTTCAAGTCCTCCTTCATTGGCAGGCTTTCTTCTTAGAATTAAATCAACTTCTGCCTGGTTAGATATGTTTTGCCTTAAAGTATTAGCATTATCTTCTAAAAGAATAGAGAAATCAAATGCCTGATTAATTCTGTCTAGTCCCTCATTTTGTCGAGAAACATCGCTCATCTGTCGAACAAGATTTGAAAACTGATTTAGTTTGGAACCTAGAACATTCAAAGCTTGAACAGCAAGGCATAGACCTCGTCCTTTAGCACCACCTACCTTTGCCGCTACGCGCGCAGAATTCATGACAATATCCATAATAGTAACATTGCCGTCACTATCTGTATCCATCGCTTGTGCAATAGATCGATCAAAAGCTCGGAAGAAAGCTATATCTCCATACAGAACATCAAGAACTGGATAAATATCCTTAATAGCATCGTCAATATTACGAACTGTCGGATTCATCGCATTGGTGAGAAAATCACCAAGCTTCATATTGACTCCAAATAAAACGGGAGAATTTGAATTATTGTTGGAGTTGTTGTTTGAGGAATTATTGCCTGAAGAGTTGGAGTTCGTTCGTCTAGGTGGAATCCCACCACCACTACTACTATTCGTCAGGTCGATATCAAAATCATCATTCTCAAATCCTCCGTTATTAATAGTACCGCTTCTGTAAGTTTCTCTAGCGGTAGAGCTAGCTGTATTGATCAGGTTATTAAACGTTTGACGGGTAGAGGCATTCTCAATGTCCAAACTTTGTGGTCCGGGTTCGAGTGAACTCGAAACTTGATCCACAGGTCCCAAACCACCTGTTCCCCGAACCAAACTCTGCGGACCCGTATCGGGTGAACTCGGCTCTTGAGCAACTTCAGGTTCTCCAGAGTTGATCGTGCTTGGTAGATCTTGCTCTTTCGTGTTGCCAGAACTAAAACTATTCCTGGCACCTTGTATCGCGTCTGGAAACTTATGGGCCAGTCCAAAGTCAAAGCTTGGCCACCAGGAGCCTCCAGCTAACGCGTTAGTTGCAAGCTCGTCAGCTGTTTGAATTCCCAGTGACGTCACTACAGATAAGGCTGAATCCAGAGTGACCCCCATTGAGAAGGAATCCCTGAAACCTCTTTGAGTGATTTGAGTAAGATCTAAGCGATTTGTTCCAGCAGCCTGCTCTTTGGGCCTTGCGAAAGCAGATAATTCCAACTTTGTCGAAATCCCTTCAGCATCACCATCTGCTAATTTCTTAACACAATGTTCTGTTGTACAAGGGACATTATTAAATCTCACTGTTGCACCGTTTAATGATGCAAGGAAACTTCCAGTAGGTTCAGAAGAAATATTAAATTTTATTCCTGAATTCTCAGTATTAATCCAACCTTGCGAACCAATATTCTGTAAACTCTGAAGCGCATTCATAATTGCGCCAGGAACCATATAGTCAGGACCACTAGGATTTGAATAGTGCTTAATTATCTGATCAATTTGTCTTGATTTGGCATTTTTAAATTTACGAATAGCCTTAGAAGTTGGAATATCGGGATCCGATGAACTTGACACTTGATTCACTGACCCCAAACCAGGCGAAGTGGATCCAGTTGTTTGTGAGACTGATCCCCCGCTAGAAGGAGCATTGCCGTTACCACTTAGATCTGCAATTGGAAAATTTAGATCAAGTGCAATTTCTAAATTTAAGAACGTATCTATACCAAGATCAGATTTTGATGCAAACGTCATACCTCCTTCTGAGCCACCACCTTCATTGTGTCTAAAGTCAAGTGGTAAGGCAGCTATTTGTTGCTTTGCGTTCCACGTTACATTTGCATTTAAGACAACTTGGCCACTAGAAGTAGTTGTCATCTTGGATGTAACTTTAAAGTCTGGCTCCATATCCCAGCCGATTGTCGGTCGATTCACGATCGTCAACTGGTGTTCACTAGGCCATGAATTAATGGCTTCAACAACCGAGACTTCCGTATTCGAGGTAATTAACGATGATTGAGTGTCCGTATTTCTACTAACTTGAATTGTCTTTTTTTCGCCATCACGAACTCGACGAATCAGGCTAGTTAATCGAATACGGTCGGTTCTATTAAGAGGCACAGTAAACTTATAATTTGAGTAGACAATATTGTTATCCTCTCGAAACGATACAGGTTGGATTCTTCTATCCGTTTCCAAAGTAATACTATCATTTTTAGGATCATTGGGGTTGCTAAATTGAAGTCCTTTAGGGTTCATTAGAAGACGACTACCATTCCCACCAAGATTCAGGCCTTCAACTGTAAGGCTATCGACGTGTTCATTGACAATAATTTTAAATGGATAATTTATTATATTTCCTTCTGAACGATATTTTCCAGATGGCATCTTACTTTCGCCTGCATTAAGTGATTCAGGAAGATTGTCACCATGTGCATTTTCAAAAGCATCTGATACCGTTAGCAATGTTGAGTTAGGGCTTCCCTCATATGCAGACCGAAAGTCATTCATTATATTAAATGTTTCGTTTAGATCATCGCTATCAAGTTTTCCAAATAAGGGATAATCGATCGATGTTACGAGACCTTCAATACCGGCCAATGAAGCATCAATATTATCAATAAAGTTGTCGGGAAGTTGTGCATCAATGACAATTACATCTAAGACAGGGTCCCCAATAACATCATCATCGTATGCTTGACCATCGCCATCAATTGACAGCTCAAGCTGTGCCTTATGCCGGCCAGTATTACTGATGACCCCCTCAGAGACAATTAAATCCTCAAAAGTACCGTCATCAACAGCTTGGCGAAGCACGAGATAATTACTTACAGCATCGTCATCTTCGTCTTTAAAAATTGATTGCTGTGTATCTGCATAAATATATTCATCCGTTTTAATATGATGATCCTCTACAAAAGTATCTAACTTCGCAGGAATGGTGAACACCTGCGGAATAAACCAGTTTTCCGGATTAAAAGTTAAGCGTGGGCGTTTATTGGGAGGCAGATCAGGATCAAGATTATCGGCAAGCTGCGCACGATCATCAAACAAGGGATTTCTTTTTTCTTTTAAATCAATAGATACATCCCCTCTTGGTTGACTCGTAAGCATCACGAACATCTGCGCCCCTCTTTCTCCTTCCGCAACAACTAATTGATCCCCAGGAAAGATCAAAAGTACTCCTGCTTTGTCATTATCAACAAATTGCATTGATGCTTGTCTATTATCTTCATCTGTAACTTGGTAAGTAGGCTTAGGATTTGGCAGATTTAACTTTGCCTTTTTGGATGACGTCTGAGGATCATCGATGATACTAATATTAATTTTATTGTAGTTTGCCTGAACATCAAAATCATCAATTGCAACAACAATTTCATCACTATACAATTGTCCTGGCGGTATTCGAACAGATCCTCTTCTCGTTGGGTGTTGAATAATTGATGACAATCGATCATCACCTTTTATCACTTCTCCATTCTCGTCTCCATATGGAATATTTTTGTCAACATGCTTAATTTTAATCTCATAATGTACTTCAATTCCCTTTGAATTTGCAGATACATCAGGATTACTGTCGAGCTCTACTCTAAATCGTCCAGGTTCTGCGTGCTCTGTCCCATCTGTTAAAACTGAAAGAGAAGCTACTGGTAGATCATCATCAATTATTTCTACGTTAATTGAGTTGTCATCTAATTTGGCGTACTGTCGGTCATTGGAATTTACTGAGACATTTATAGGTTGTACTACATCACCATTAAAAGTTCGATCATCATATGGATTGATATGAACATATTGTTCCTGATCCCAATCCTCAGGTGTAAACGTAAGCTGAAACAATTCAGGAATAATTTGACTGGCTAATTTAAAGCGAGGCTTTGTATTATATATTGAATTAAAGCCATTAACGGCAGTGAGCTTAGAATTATTCAAACTACTTTTTATCTTGCCCAAATGGGATTCTCCAACAATCATTTCCACAGGTATATTGGCAATAGTCTCACCACGCTCAATAAGAATTTCTTCGCTGATCGGTTCTCCATCACTATCAAATTCAGGAGGGCGTGTAACATCTAGATTCTCAGGCTTGATAAGAATTTGCTTCTTATTTGAAAACCGCACAAGATGTCCCTTGTTATCGTAAAAACTTAAAACTGAGTGCGCAGGGATAATCGTTGTCTTTTGTTTTTTGCTTTCACTATCTTCCCTCCATTCATCTAATCGTGATGCTCTAAGCGATATCTGTGTTGAGCTTTGATCTGTACCGTGATTGATATTAGCAAGAGATAAAAGTAAATTTGTCTCCTCGGGAGGAGTAAAATTGATAGTCACATCCTGTTTGGGTTTTGTGCCTAACTTAACTGCATAATAGGCATCATTTTCATCCTCAATTATTTGCCCATTGTTACTCGAACGAATATCAACTGATGGCTTATCATTATCTTTAATCTTTAGTTTGATCGGCTGGTTCGATGGAACAATATAATGATTATCTCCTGATAATCTTTCAAGTTGCCTGAGTTCCTTTCGAACAGCTTTTATAGGTGGCGTTTTGCCTCCCACGCCATCGCGCGTCCAACGATCCGGTGAACACCCTTCCTCAGGGCAGAACGTTTCAAGCTCTTCCCCTCCTACTCCAAGCAGATTTGTCTCGTTATATTTCCTGTCTAAACTTTGAGATGTAAATGATATGAGAGAGGTATTAATCTGATTGATTTTTCTGAGATCATCAACTGGCGTAATACTAAATTTTTGAGGTTTATAATAGTTGTCCTGATTAAAGTTGAATTCAACCCTTCCAATTTCATTGCTAAGTTTAAAAGCATCATCTGAACTGACATGGACAAAATCAGTATCGAGTTCACCTATTAATTTAACAAAATTTGTTGGCTCTGTTCGCAATCGAACGTAAAAATCCGTTGATTGATCAAATTCATCCTCGAAAAGATCAACAGAAGACTCAAGCGGTTGAAATTGACTATCAAGAATTTCATATCCGGATTGTTCATCATCGCTAATTTTAATCTTTAGCGGGCTAGAGATTGGCAATTTTGTTGAAAGAGTACTAATGCCCTGATTAATTATTCTTTGGTCAAGTTCATAGTTTGCAATTAGCCTTACCTTCCCTTTGTTAAATGTTTCAGATCGGCCTAATGCCCCAAGATCAAGATCATCCGCCAAGTCGAAAAAGAGTTGCTCATCTGTTTTATCTGAGTCAATAATTGGTATTCGTGTTAATTTATCCAATTTATAATCGGAATATTCAATTGATGAGTTAGCAGTGAGGTTAGCTATATATGTTCTGGCATCTTTATCAACTTTTTGACCCTTAAAATTCTCAAGTATCTCTATATTCTCAATTTTTATGTCGATTGAATAATCAGGTGCTTGATAAGCTGATTTGGCTGATCTAGGAATTCCATCCTTATTAGTCTTAACTTTGTGTGCATTTTCAATAATCTTGATATCATATTTAAAATCCCCTTGATTGATATTGTCGTCATATGATTCTACATAAAACTCTTCGCTTCTGTTGCCTTCTTTAATGACTACACTATTTGCTTCTTCCCTGCTTTTATATAACTGTGAAATCTCAATAGGCTCAAATGATTGGATATTTGATGGGGATTGTCTATCACTACCCCAACCAATTTCAAAGCCAGCATTTACTTTTGAATTTCGCCCTGTCGTTTCATAAATGATTTGGATTGGAATTAACGTACCTGCATCAAAATAATATGGATCACTTTTAAAATGTCCCTTTATGCTGTGGTTAGTGTTAGCAATTAATTGATTATTTACACGCAGCTTAAAACTGCCGTTTGCTACGTCGTATGCAAATATATAATACCCACTTTCAGGGATCTCAATAAAACCTTGGCCCTCGACGGCCCAATCGTCCTCTTTTTTTGTTGAAAGCGAATCAATACCCCAGTTTAAATTTGATTCTGCTTTTCGTGTATTGCCTTGGTTATATGTCGATAAAAGAATACCATTAAGTTGACTCTCTGAGCGAATTCTTGGAAGTCTTGCGGGATGTAAATTTTTATCCTTGTCAACTTCGTCAGTTTTGATCACAATTCGATAGTCTCGTTCCGCCGCTCGTTGAAATGGCAAATGAACCTCAAATTTTTCAAATTTTGTTGAACCTTCTTTCTGTTTTATTAGAGCTTCATTATTAGCTGAAGCAGCAACACGGACATCGACCAGCGGACCTTCCGCACGCTCTTTCCATTCCAATACGTCTTCTTCAGGAGTAAAGACGCTATTTATTCTGATCGATTTTGTTTCGTTAAACTTTTTATCACTGGACGATGAGATAAGAGGTATATTCCAATTTCCTTCGTAATAGCGATCATTATCAATCAGCTCTTGGCCTACATAAATTGATTGTTGTTTATCCCAATTCTTAGGTGTAAAAGTAAATTCTACTAAATTAGAAGATTCCGGTCCTTTCAAATCGACTGATTCCTTTCCAGTACTATTATCTAGTAATAAATAAGCACGTTTGGAGTGTAATCGGTTTGGAATAGTAACTTTTACATCACTGGTTGGCTTGCTTTTTAGCGCAATTTTTATCTCTTTTCTACCATCGGTTGCTTTGATAGCATCCATTGGGATAACATTATCGCTCGGATAAGATGTTTCTTCGAACCCTGCAGTTGCTGTTAATGACGAAGACAGAAGATTAGTTCCCGTTTGTTGCCTATCAATAATTTCAGCTTGTTGATCTGTTCCATAAACAACTGAGGGATTGTCAATTGTTACGGGTATTAGATGATCCCTAACATTGCGTTCTTTTGTATAGTGAAGAATTTTTGCATCATTCTTTAGGGTAATTTTAAATGGCTGACCGTCTTTCTCAAGATTTAAAACATAGCCTTTCTTAAGTTCAAATGTTTGATCACTTGGCTCGCCATAGTCAGAATCATAGTCATATTTATCATGATTATGAACACCAAAAAACGAGAAAGAAGCCAATAAGGAATTTTTATCCGTTCCGCTTTGAGGCTGAAGCTCTTCGACGAGAATAACTTCTGATTTGTCTATAACTGAACTTACACTGATGCCTGAAACATCATTGTCAACATATTCATCAGATGATTTACCAGCGTTTATCTTGTATTTTTTATTAGGCTGTAATGTAGCCTCAATCGTTGTATTTTCTTGTCTTTGATTATCAAAATTAATTGGTGGGTAAATGGTTGCGTATGATTGGCCTTCCTTGATAAATGCTTTATATATTTTAGTGCGTGTACGCTTCTGTTCTTGATCGACTATCGATGTCTTGTATTTGAAATACGCGGTTGTGTCTTCCGTCACTGCCGAATCGCTTGAAATCCTCACTTTGGGAGTGTTAACTCCTTCAGTACCACCAATTACTTCAATAGAAAGAAGTGGTTTTTCCGGCTTCGCATCGAACGTAGCGTCTTCACGGACAACAACTGTTTGCGTGTGGCCCGATAATTTAACGAATCCATCTTCGCTTACGGAAATCTTTTGTTTGAGCAGTTTATTGTTATAATTTCTATCAAGGGAACGTGTCTTTAAAAAAAGATCAATCGGCTTATTGAATTTAGAATCAGTTTCAATGATCAACCTGACTGGATTGTCCCAGTTTTCTTTTGAAATCTTAAATCCATCCTGGTTGATATCAATTAATTGTGCTCTATCATCTTCCTGCACTAATAGCTTGATTGATTGTCTACTGAGACTGCCGGATGTGGGCAGTATCTTCACATTGTTAGACGGTTTGCTTGTTAAATGCAGGTCTAGGAAAACCTGTTTGCTGGTTGTCGTAATATGTAGCGGTCGTGGGTTTGGTGCACCAGCAGGTGTTAAAAAGATTCCAGGGGAAAATGTATTATCGTCTTTTATCTCAAGTTTTACTTCTTCTGTAGAATGACTATAAAATTGAAATTCTTGGCTATCGTCCTTTTCTTCATTGTCGACAATGATTTTATCAGGAACAAGGCGAATTGTAATTTCTTCATTTTTTTCACTAATAGCGTCTTTAAGAGCTGATATGTAGAGTCGACCCTTACCATCTTGTAGGGGAACTACAATTATTGGTAATTTATCAAATCTTGTCGTTGTTATAAGAGCTTGTGGGGCCGTAAAATCCTCGCCTAATGTCGCACTTACAGTATTTTTATCTTCATTATCTTTAAGTATTTCGTATCTGACGATTAGTGACGAAAGTGCCCGATTGTTCGGCCTCTCAGCTGTTAGCTCAGATTGATCTGAAGAATTATCCGCATTTAGAGCACTATTAATGTCGACGTCTACCCAACCAGATTTTCCCTCCTCAATGACCTTGCCAATCTGAAAAATTTCACTATTGAATTTAATTTTTTTTGTCATTGATGATTCTGTAATAACGTATTATTGGCAACCGAATAGCAGAACCGGCGTATCAGCTGCTACATATTTGTCATGGTTTCTGTTTTGGCCTCTTTTTTAAAAGAATAGAGTTCAATTCTGTTTTTATCCGTTAATTTCTTCTATTAAACCATCAGATTATAATTATTAAACTACTCGCTTACTATAGCCAATTAGGCATTATTTTTTATTCTTTTAATCAATGGCACCAGTATGACTCCAGTTTTTTTTAACATTGATTTATTGATCAATCACATCATGATTGGAATTGCCTTAATTATTCCATTAGTTGAGATGTGATTGTTTATTTATCAGATGATTCTTGATTGCGCGTAATTGAATAATTACAACGTCAGTTGACATTACCCAGATTATAGAATACATTTTATTCGCAAATTATATCTACAAAAATACTTCGATACCTGTGGTAGTTTTGTCAGAAAATTTAGTTTCCTCGAACAGAATCTGATAGACGTTTTATGTCTCTCTTGCACTTTTTCTGCCCGGCTTGTAGAAATGAATTTGGGCTTTACGGAGGTGCTGTGTCACGATCACAATCCGCTGTCTCTTAGCCGCACGTGAACAGTCGCTATGACCCCTCCTCACTGGAGAAGCGCTGGCAGAGGCTCTGGAATGAGAAGCAGATCGACCAAACACCCGATGGGAACACCGATCAAGCCTTTTATGCGCTCTCCATGTTCCCGTACCCATCGGGAAGCCTGCACATGGGCCATGTTCGCAACTATGTGATCACCGATGTGATCGCCCGTGTGCGTCGGATGCAGGGTTTTGCCGTGCTGCACCCCATGGGATGGGATGCCTTCGGATTACCAGCAGAAAATGCTGCGATCGAACGCAATGTGGATCCCGGCGACTGGACGGATCAGAACATCGCCCAGATGCGGGCTCAACTCGATCGCCTAGGCCTCTCGATTGATTGGGATCGTGAGCAGGCGACCTGCCACAGCGACTACTACCGCTGGACCCAGTGGCTGTTCCTTGAATTGCTTGAAGGAGGGCTGGCCTATCGCAAAAACGCCACTGTCAACTGGGATCCAATTGATCAAACCGTTCTGGCTAATGAACAGGTCGACGCTGATGGCAAGTCATGGCGATCTGGAGCCCTGGTGGAGCAACGCCAACTGAATCAATGGTTCCTGCGCATCACCGATTACGCCGAGGCTCTTCTCAAGGATCTCGATCAGCTCGACGGCTGGCCTGAACGGGTTCGCACCATGCAGGCGAACTGGATCGGACGTTCAGAAGGTGCCGAAATCAACTTTGCGGTTCGCGGGCACGACAGCGCCTCAATCACGGTGTTCACCACCAGACCAGACACCCTGGCTGGAGCAAGTTATGTGGTTTTGGCGCCAGAGCATCCACTTGTCGATGCTCTGCTGGATCCTGCACAGGAGGCTGCTGTTCGGACATTTCAAAAGGATGTCGCACGCCTGAGCAGCCTGGAACGCACCAGCGACGACAGACCTAAGCATGGCGTTCCGATTGGTGCCTCAGTCACCAATCCACTCAACGGTGATGAACTTCCCGTTTGGATTGCCGACTATGTGCTGGCTGAGTACGGAACCGGTGCCGTCATGGGTGTCCCAGCCCATGACCAACGCGACATCGCTTTTGCCGCAAGCAATGGACTGCCGATCCAGCAGGTGATTGAGGCTGATGGTGCCGCGGATGCAATTGCATCTGGTCAGGCTTGGACAGACCCAGGCCAGTTGATCAATTCAGGCCGATTTGATGGGCTTGCATCCAAGGAAGCCAAACAAGCGATCACTCAGCACGGCAGCGAATCAGGTTGGGCGCAGGCCAAGGTGACCTATCGATTGCGCGACTGGTTGATCTCACGCCAGCGCTACTGGGGCTGTCCAATTCCGATTGTGCATTGTCCTGATTGCGGAGCGGTTGCTGTGCCCCGCGATGAACTGCCAGTGGAATTGCCTCGCGGAATCGATCTCTCTGGAAAGGGTGGTTCGCCTTTGTCGCAACAAGAGGACTGGGTGAACGTGCCTTGTCCTTCATGTGGAAAACCAGCGAAACGTGAAACGGACACGATGGACACCTTTATGTGTTCGTCCTGGTATTTCCTGCGTTTTGCCGATCCACACAACACAGACCATCCATTCAGTAAAGAGGCCATCAATCGTTGGCTCCCTGTTCGGCAGTACGTCGGAGGAATTGAGCACGCGATTCTCCACCTTCTTTATTCACGCTTTTTCACCAAAGCACTGAAAGATCGCGGTTTAATCGATGTCGCTGAACCGTTCGATCGCCTGCTCACACAGGGCATGGTGCAAGGAACAACATACCGAAATCCAGTTAGCGGAAAATACATTGCTCCCTCAGACGTTTCTGATCCAGAAAAGCCCACAGACCCATCGAGTGGTGAACCATTGGATGTGTTGTTCGAAAAAATGTCGAAGTCCAAATACAACGGAGTGGATCCTGCATCTGTGATCGATCGCTATGGGGCTGATACAGCTCGAATGTTCATCCTTTTCAAAGCGCCTCCTGAAAAAGATCTTGAATGGGATGATGCCGATGTGGAAGGCCAGTTTCGCTTCCTGCAACGGCTGTGGCGTCTTGTTGAGGCGGGTGCGACACGCATCGACTCGATGGAACCGATGCAACGGCCGGCTGAACTGAGTGACGCTGACAGCGACGTGCGTCGTGCCTTGCATCTCGCCATCGAAGCCGTCAGCGAGGATCTCAGCGAAGACATACAGCTGAACACAGCGATCTCTGAGCTGATGAAGCTCTCCAATGCCATCAGCTCCACGGGGATCGATGCCCTCAGTGCGCCTGTGTTGCAGGAAGCTCTTTCGGGCCTGGTTCGCCTGCTCGCCCCCTTTGCACCCCATCTTGCGGAGGAGTTCTGGAGCCGTCTTGGGGGAAGCGGCAGTGTTCATTGCCAAAGCTGGCCGGCCCTGGATTCAACGGCTCTGGTGCAAGACAGGGTTGAATTGGTGATCCAGGTGAAGGGCAAGGTACGGGGCAAACTGCAGGTTCCCGCCTCCGCCGATAAGCAGGAGCTGGAACGGCTGGCCCTGGCCAGCGACGTGGCCGAGAAATGGCTCGAGGGCGCCGCCCCACGCCGCGTGATTGTTGTACCTGGAAAGCTTGTGAATCTCGTACCTTAGAGATCTTTTAAACAGGCAATCCGATAAGCGGAATAGCCCCAGGAGCCAACGGCGATCTCATCCCAGCTCGACCAATCATCATTAGCCTGCTTGAAGCGAAAGGTTCTCTTTTCACAGTGATATTGGAACTCGTTGTGAGATATCTCGCCTGCTTTCGTGCTCATGAAAAACATCGTTTTTACTCTTTTGCCTTTACGCTTGATCACTTTCGTATAATAAACTGTCCCGCCATCACCCGTACCGACATACTCATAGCCCGTGGGAGTCATCGACTGGGCTGACGCTGGAAGGATCACAGCCCCCGAAAAATTGCAGGCCAATGCGATAGCCATCCAGCGAAAAAATATTGAGCGAAATATTGACCAGAGAAAGATCGTCATTGCTTCAAACACTTTTCTACCGTTATGCCACCAATTACAACCGATGTCAGCGTATTTGGCCTTCAACCCTTACTGAATCGCATTGTGGCTGGGCTGGCCCAGTCCCCCTCCGCGATATAGCCGCGCTTGTTGCCTGTGAGATGGCGCATGATCCAGAACACAGACTCATCGGTGCCGTCCCCAAGTGCTTGGCAAATCTCAGACACTGATCGAGATGCACCATCTTTCAGAACAGCTTCGACACGGCTCTGAAGATTGAGAACAGCGGCTGCAGCCTTCTTGCCGGCCTCAACACCAGGCTGGTGATACGCGTTGATGTTCACCAACTCTCCGTAAAAACCAACGGCTCTCTCAAAAAGACCGATCAATGCACCAAGTCGATAGGCATCGAAGCGACGCATGGTGATGCTCATGGTTTGACGTCCGCCTTCGGTTAAAGCTGATCGGGTACCTTGCAAGAAACCATCCAGAAAATCACCAGGTCGCTCGTTCTTAATCACAGGGATGTCGTCAACATCCTGCAGACATTCGATGAAGGTGGCAAAAAAGTTGTCAACACCGTCCCTGAGCTGCTGCACATAAGCATGCTGATCGGTTGATCCTTTGTTCCCATACACAGCAATACCCTGATGAACCTCATTGCCGTCGCGATCCAAACGTTTTCCGAGTGATTCCATCACCAACTGCTGCAGGTAGCGGCTGAACACCTCCAGTTGGTCGCGGTAAGGAAGCACAACCATGTCGCGCTTGCCCTTCCCATCTCCTGCCACAAACCAGGATGCCGCCATCAACGCTGCCGGGTTACGGCGAAGATCAGGGACACGCGTGGCTTCGTCCATCTGGGCTGCCCCGGCGAGAAACTCACGAATGTTGCAACCGATCAGAGCCCCTGGAAGGAGTCCCACAGCGCTGGTGATGCTTGTGCGCCCCCCCACCCAATCGAACATGTCGAAACGCTTCAGCCAGCTCTCCTCCTTGGCTTGCTGATCGAGTTTGCTGTTCAGCATCGTGATGGCGACAGCCTGGCCGGCCCAGGAACCACCCTGAGCTTCAACTCGATGGCGTACCTGTTCCATCCCGAGGTGAGGCTCCGGAGTGCCTCCGGACTTACTCACCGTCACAACCAGCGTAGTCTTGAGCTTGTCTCCAAGCTCTGTGAGCACGGCGCTCATGCCGTTGGGATCCACATTGTCGAAGAAGTGGAATGGAAGCCCTTGGCCATGGGTTTGCAGAGCCTTGATCATCAACAGCGGGCCAAGACCACTGCCCCCGATGCCGATCCAGAGCACATCCGTGAAGGCTTCGCCGTTGGGTGCCTTAACGACTCCACCGATCACGTCCTTACCGAACTGTTCAATCAGATCGATTTCGCGGGCGATGTGCGTTCGCACTTCATCACTGGGCGCCATCTGGGGATTACGCAACCAGTAATGACCAACCTGCCGCTGCTCATCAGCGTTGGCGATGGATCCGGACTCGAGATCCTGCATTGCACCAAAAGCTTTCTCGAAGCTGGATTGCATCGAATCCAGATGAGATGTGTTGACGTGCATACGGCTGATGTCCAGCCAGATCCCGAGATCGTCGTGGTACCAGAGGAGATCGCAGAAGCGCTGCCATTGAACCTGAGCATCGCTGCCGTTGAAATCCGGGAAGCTCATCGTTGATCGAAGGGGCTCTCTCTACCGCCGAAACTATCCACGTTCGTAAGGGTTGCCCATTATCTGAGACACCCCGGCTACATTCCTGGCCAGCTTGTGTTTCAACTGTCCGGATGCTGCGTCAAAGCTGGAGGGCCATCGCCCTGACTGCAGCGACCATTGGCATGGTTCTTGGCGGTTGGAGCATGTGGGCGAAACGTGACATGACGCAAGCGTTCGCCATCGTCGAGCCGGGCAATACCGAGCTTGAACCACAGGTTGAGCCACCGTCGGATCCAACCGCCTTTTCGCAAGAGGAGCTGCACCTGCTTCAACGCCGTTTTGGTGTCCATGGCCCCCAACCAGCCCTGGCGCAACTCTTCACCAGCGGGGTTGATCAACTGCAGCCCCTTCGCGCACAAACCCTGAGCAGGTTGAGCGACTTAAAACCTGTGATCCTGCGCGAATGCGACCGACTGAGCATCAATCCGATGCTTGTAACGGCGATTTTGTTTGATGAGATCCAACACTCCAAACCAGGGGAAGACCTGCCATTCATTGCTCACTCGGGATTGGTCAAGACCCATGGTCCTGGCCAGCTTGGAATATCAGAACTCATTCATCAGAACCTTCTGCCAGCCAACCCCAGTCAGGAAGAAATTGCCTGGGCACGGGAACTTCTGCTCGACCCTGCCGCCAACGTCCGGCTGCTGGCTGGAAAAATGAATCGCTTGAAGCGAGAGCTTGGTTTACCAACAGGCTCCATTCTTGTGGCCAGCCAATCTTTTCTGGATGCCAAGGCGATCGCCACACTCGCTTATTTACACAACGGCAAACTTGATTATCCAGCGCGAGTCTTGCGCTACATGCAGGATCCTCATCTTCACCAAATCATTTACGGGACAAGGGTCTATCCCCAAGATCGCTTTATATGAAAGGATTCTCGGCATGTGGCAGGGACAAGCGTTCCCAACAGTTCCTGTCTAATTGACCGAAAAATGACCTTGCTTTTGAACCGCTGAATCCGTAGCGTCAGGTCATCTGCAACGCATTGGATGGGAGCACGCATCAGGAGAGATGACCGGTCTTGGGCACCAGGGCTGCGGCGTCAGATCAAAGCGAACCCACTACTTGGTAAAGGCTGGCTCGTCACCAAACTGCCGAGCGGTTACACGAAACTCGTCATCCCCCCCTGTGGGGTTAAGTGTCTTCAAATATAGATAAGTAGGCCTGCTCATTAAATAGTAATCAAATAATCATCCGTAACCAATATGACGCAATCAGGGAATAAAATAACGCCATTAGTAAATCTCTTTGCATTGGTCAGATTCTTTTATGTCCTTGTAAGCCTGTTCTACATAATATTTATCGGCATCAGTTCCGCCAGCAGGGTATTCAATGACAAGCTTAGCCTGTCCATCAAGTATACCTTTGGCATCTTCTTTTGTGATTAGGTTTCTGTTTGCCAGGGCACACAAAGCATCTCCCACTCCATAAATATAGCCGTAATTATAGCCCTTTGTTTCATCTGCATTAAACAGAAACACTTTGACGTCTGATCTGACTGGTACAGCAAACAGAAGCAATGAGGCAAGGACTAAAAGAGGTTTCATAGATAGATGAGAGATGCCTTGCTGGCTTGGGTACGTTAAGGGTAATCACACATTCGCTCAATTAGTCACGAAGCAATGGGCAGTCCTTGAAGGAATCCTGCTCCAGAAGAGCATCAGCTGCATTCGTCATAACTGTGCGCTCTTTATCATCTTCAGTGCTATTCATCCAACCCCATTGAAATGCATGCATGTCTTCAATTGAAACTGAGTTGGTAAAATATAAGCCGCACAACGTTTTGAAAGAGCCAGTCGTTAACGTGAAGATGTAATCGTAGCGATCTCGAACTTGAGCTTTGGCACTCGGGGGTAACGCGATGGAGACAACCGACAATGCACCTGCAATGGCAAGAGCTTTGGCTTTCATTGTTCGCTTTCTTAACCTCACAGGCTAGTAGGTGTTGCAGCAACCTGTAGTTAGGGCAGTTACACGTTCGCCGATTAGACACATCCTCAGGCAATTCTAACGAAGCACCTTCAATATTTCATTCTTCCTAATTAGCTCATTTCTGAAGACCTGCAGCCTGGCTACCGGATTGTTTATCCATTCAATCAATGCAGGACACCTGAATTCCTGCTGCGTGTTCCGAAGCCTAAAAAAGAGGCACAGAAAGGCACTTTTAAGACCCTAGGAGACGCGTAAAGGACTGCTATGGGTGAAAGGGTGGTAAGCAATGAATAACGTGTTTAACCACCTATAAATCCGTTATTGCTAGAACCTACAACTAAGGTTTAATTGAACATTCAGGGAAATTTTTTAATGTATCCTCTACTGCTTCATACGAAAGTGGTGTCCAACCATTCAACTTAACCACTTCACCCCAAGCCAAAACTAAATTCTCTTTTGTAAGTATGCCTTTTGCTTCTAATTCACAAAGCAAACTCACCCATGCTGCAGTACCAACATATTCAGCAGCTCCTGCGCAAATATTATCTATTTCTTCTGAAGCATTACAAGCTTCCTTTAACTCCTCAAATGTTTCAATAGCCTGAACTGGAGCAGCTGAGATGAGGAGTGAGCCGATGAGTGGAAGGAGTTTCATGGGCTTTAATATTGGGTAGATTCAAAGAACTGAAATATAGCGGCTCTTTTGTTTACGGCTCATGCCTGCTACATCTCTATGTCCTTGTAGATAGCAGCGTCTGGAAAGAGAGATTTGTGTGTGGCACAGAAGTCAGCTGCGAATTGATTCACTTGCTTAGCAAACTTACTAGAGTCTTTTAGAAGCTGCTCTTGGGTACTCTCAGGCACAATCCACCCACCGATAGATTCTGCAGCCTTGCAATCAATAATACTTAGAGAAGGCATACGCAGATCCCATCTTATCCCACTACCTGGATAGACAAAAGCAACTGCAAATTCAGACCCTTTTCCCAGATACTTGTAAGAGGCAAATTGTTTTTTATCATCCCAATTGAATGCACCTCGATGCCAAGTTTGAATTACATCTTGTTTCGATAATTGTGCATTCACAGGAACGGCAAGGGCTGAAAGAATGAGTGCACCGATGATTGGAGCTTTTCTAAGTAATGACCTCATAAAAAATGAAATAAATTTGTTAAGCCTATTATCGTAGTAGCAGGGACGCTGTAGACCCCTGTACCGGTTCTCCATTTGCCAGGTAACAGCGCCGCTGAGCCAGGAATAAATGCATTGCTTCTCTCTGCCAGCCGCCATTCCGTGGTCGCAGGGATTCATTTCCTGCGCTAGCTGGCAGCGAAAAGCAGTTCACTTAGAACAGCATCATCATTGGTGGCATACCGATCAGCTGAGACAGCTGTATGTCACTGAATTGTCTGTGCTTACACTTTAGATCGTCTGTCTAGCGTGGCCACATTCCTGGCCAATGTGATGTTTGATGAGGAAAGACGACGTTGATCTGAGTCTTCAACTGGTTGAACACTCGTTTCCTTGCTGCACTGCATCGGTCGCAGTATCAGACCTTGTATTAGCAATAAATAGCCAGCATATCGACTTCTGTTTGACAAGGTATTTATACGCCTAATTTTTACATATCTGTCGCACATCAGTGGCGATTAAACCGTTGAACCTTTGACCATGACTACGAATGAACAAAGCATCCTCAAGCTGTACAAATAGATAGAGGAAGCATAGACAAGAGAGGAAGTGAAACTAATCCTTAGACAAATCCAACAATTGAAACAACAGAACCAATGATCGAATCAATTGAAGTAATGCACGACGGCAACGTTCTCATTGTTGTCACTGATGAAGAGATGGCAAAGCGTTGTCTCAAGAAGAACCCACGCCCACGCGTAACCAAGTCCAGCGATGACTGCTATGGCCTGGTCTACAGAGGATCAGACATCAACCTTATGAACGCCATCAAGCGTGCATGAATTACTCAACTCACTGATATGTAGTGATTTGTGCTGTCTGCCTGCCACTGAGCATGGCGCGATGGATCCAATCCCCCAAACAGGGAAGTGCCAAGCGAGCAAGACCACCCAAACGGGGGATGTGATCTGAAGGCAGAACGGCGATGGTGAATGTATTCGGGGGATGACCCTCACACTCACTAACTTATTTAATAAACGTAAACTTAGCAATACTAATGTAGCGCTGCCTTGTGTAGGCAAATTCACACATAGCGTGTTATTTGGTTTGATCTGCTGCAGATACTTCCTGCTTGCTTGACTTTATCAGCTATTATTAATTATGGCTTTTTACCTCTTCTTCACTACCATCGCCTCTGTTGGAGTTGCTTATCTCCTGATTTCATGCACCTTTAAAGATAGAAATCAGCAATTTCCAACTCCACCAATAAATTTCAATAATACCCCTTAATATTAAGCTGTAACGCTCACCTGGCACAATTTTGCATTTAGCCCCCGTCAGCAATGGCGGGGTTTCTGCACTTGTTGATCAGATACAGACATGGATCGTCAATAAGGGCTAGAGATGTAGTAGCCATGCAGCCCTCAGGATGCCTCGTGTCACTACTGCCTTTGCTGCTGCTTTCGCTCTGTTCTTGCCAATAGGTCGCCCGTTGCTGGTAATGCTGACACCTGCCATTGGAATTGGCTCAGGGTTGCTGACGACGCATGCAGCCTATGCACAGAATGCTATAGATCTGTACAATTCAGGGATTGATAAATCAGAAAGTGGAAATTTAGAAGGGGCTATTGCTGATTGGACTAAGGCAATCGAGATTTATCCTCGATTTACCTATGCCTACTACAATCGTGCCATTGCCAAGCATGAATTACAGGATTAACAAGGAGCTATTGATGATTACACAAAAGCAATTAAACTCAATCCCGAACTTTATCAGCCTTACACAAACCGCGGCATTACTTTAGAACTAATAGGTAATCTGAAAGACGCCTGTAGAGACTGGAAAAAAGCGGTAGATCTAGGGGATACCAAACCGATTGAATGGGTAAGAAAGCACTGCTGACATCTGGCATCGCCTGATTTCAACGCTTCCAAAGCATTCCCCCGTCAGCAATAACGGATTTTTAGTGCCTAGCCCAAATCAACTCAGGGAAAACTTCTTCTCTTGAGCCTTCACCTAACCGGGCGAGTGATGTCGTGAGAACTTTGCTCAATTTCGGTGATGGAACATCATGTGACAAGCAGTAGCTATCTTTGATTGTTGTATAAAGTTTGGCTGTGATAAGTCCCAAGAAGACCTTGAACCATCATCACTAATGTCTCTCAATCTAAATTGTGAGCAATCCACTTCGGTTTTGTGTCCTTCATAGGTTGTTGTAAAAACAACATAGGGATAATTCGTTGATTTGACATGAAGATAAATGCATCCACCATCTGCATCACATGCTGTTCTGCACGAATCTATCTCACACTCATCTGCAAAAGCAGAAGTAGCAAAGATGAGAGAAGGGAGGGCAACCAAGAGTGGGATCAATATTTTCATTCCTTTCATCACCTCAACTATTTTGTTCACGAGTCTAATCTGGAATTCTAGTTCTGGTACTTGATTGAGCACCTGTCAGCCAATGGCGGGGTTTTCTGTATTTGCAGATCAGATACAGACAGGGATCGTCAACAAGAGCTAGAGATGGACTAGCTATGCGCTGCAAGGATGCCTCGCGTCACAACTGCCTTTGCTGCTGCCTTAGCCCTGTTCATGCCACTGGGACGCCCGCTGCTGATTGGACTGACACCTGCTGTTGGAATTGGTGCAGGGCTCCTTTCAACGCAGATTGCCTATGCGCAGAGTGCTGAGGATTGGTTCAATTCAGGTGTCGCAAAATCGGATCGTGGAGATTGGCAAGGAGCCATCGCTGATTACACAAAGGCAATCGAGTTTAATCCTCAGGATGCGGATGCCTACTTCAATCGAGCTGCTTCCAAGAATGATTTAGGTGATTATCAAGGAGCACTAATTGATTACGACAAGGCACTAGAGATTAATCCTCAGAATGCTAAAGCCTACAACAATCGCGGCATTGTCAAGGATAATTTAGAAGATTATCAAGGTGCAATTGCTGATTACACCAAGGCAATAGAGATCGATCCACAGCATGCTAATGCTTATGGGAATAGGGGATTCAGTAAAGGAGTCGGGTTTCAGGATTCCGACGGTGCTTGCAGTGATTTCAAAAAAGCAGCATCACTTGGACTTGAATACCGAATCAACTGGTTAAATAGTGATGAAGGTTCTTGGTGCCGCAATATGTAATAAGGCATATGAAATAAAAAGTATCTTTTCTCGCTATCGGGTTTTCTACTTTCCTCAAGCAGTGGAAACCACCTCAATACAGGAAGTATGTAAGGGAGAATGAATTGGCAAAGAAGAACTACCAACCCAAGTTCCCTGGTTAGGGATAGAAGGCATTCCCCCGTCAGCGAACGGCAGGACACTTTTAAGCTTCTAAATTTACTCAGGTTTGAACTTGATACCTTTGGGGAAAGGAACCCTGAGACATCGATAGGTTTCTTTCGGTTGGCTAATGTTCTTGTATATAATTGTTCTCGTGTTTAATTTGAGGCTAATAGTTTCTGTGTATTCAGATGTAATCATCATGTCGCCCGAACTATAGTTGTATTCAATTCCCTCTAAAATGATCTTTTTCCTATCCTTAGAGAGACGTGGTGTATGAACATAAATAGTTTGACCAAAATTAATGGGTCTGTAGGGAACCATTGCATTTTCCGTTTCATTCCATTCGTATCCGATACCGGTAGACCGATCAAAGATATAAACAAGGTCTTTGATAGCTTCGGCCGGGTTCATCATGTATTGAGCTTCTGCCTCCGAAAGGCTCTCACCTGCTTCGTCACTCCCTCTCCCAAGCTCACTTATGCATACAAAAACAAGCATGTCACTTGCTTTGGGAGTGGACGCTGCAGCAGATTGAGCATTTGACATGAAACCTGCTATCAGCAGAGCTGAAGTGAGTAGTCCAGGCGCTAGTCGAAGCATCAAGCTAGGTCTTGTCATTGATTTCAGTGTGACATCAAAACTAAGATTGAAACAGGAATTGTTAGGGGCTTCGGAGCATGCTTCTGTGTTGAGCTGAAAGAACCTTGGTAAATCAGCAGTGGAAGAGCTGCTTCTGGATTGGCTTGCCCCGTTTCTGACTGAAGACGAAAAGGACAGGCTGATTGCTTGGCACATGGGAGTTAGCCTGTAGTCAATCTGGTGGATTTGAAATCCTGAAATCGAACCAATCAACCCCCCCATGGTGAGGTTACCCAAATGTCAAAGCGTCGACGGTTAGAGCAGGTTTGCTTGTTAATGTAGACAATACCCGGACTTCCGCTTAAGAATGATGGTATTCTTGAAGCACAGAACATGTCCTTGCTTGGCCTGAAATCAAAAACGCCGTTGATCAGCTCTCAGAAAAAACTCAAACCATGGAGTCAAATAATGAGGATCATAGAAAGTTACGAGAATTGCGAGGAAAAACCAGCAACATTAAGCGATCAAAAGAAGGTTGCTACCGCGTTTAATTTCCAGGCTGCATGGCGAACAAAATTGCTTGCGGCCTCTGCAACTCTTATGTCGATCATCATCAGCCCTGCACCAGCTCAGGCTTGGCCTGAAAAAGGCTTGGTGACTCACAAGGAGGATGACAATGGAAAATATACTATTGTTGATTTTAAGCAGCAGAATTGCAAGATCAGTGGACCTTTAACTGATGGCCTTGATTTATACGCCTGTTTTGCCTATCTATCTGACGACGCAAGTGTGATCTCCCTTTCGTACCTTATTGATAGTGAAGACGTTGAAATCAAAAAGCGGATTCAATGCAAGCTTTCCGATAATCCCAATCAAGCACTCATTTTTCATCCACGATATAAGGACGATCAATCAAGGAAGTCTTTGATGACGACGGTTAAAAGTAGAAATGTCGAGAAAGACGAGAACGGCAGATATTATGGAAGTATAGTTATCGATGGATGGTGGCTGAGATCAAACAAATTTGTAAATATGGGATTAAAAGATGCTAAGGCTGACGATATTTGTGGCCTTTCTATTTATTTTAAGCCCTCCAAGAAATTCATTCGTGTCATCAACGATCTAAGTAAATGAACTCAGGAAGCAGTAGTATATCGTCTTAAAATAAGTGCAATGTACGAATATTTCAGAATACATTTCTGAGTGATCAATACCGTTAGGAATGGCGGAGTTTTTAGTGCCTGTGTTTCAACAGCACAATAGCGGGGAACACTTCAGGCAGTCACGTCTCAACCATGAACTTCGACACCCGTAAGACGTTTTGGTCGTGTGATGCCAGCCATAGCTATAGCTTGTGAAGCGCCTGTTTCGACCCGTGAGCCGTTACCCCATCTTTTATTGCGCGATACCCGATGTCGGCGCTGGGTTCCAGTCCGTCGTAGCCGAAGACCCATCAGCAGCAGAGCAGATCATTCAAAGCAAGTACCCAGGCGCTATCACGGCATCTCTTAGCGATAAGGTCACGGATTAGCAGGAGATCCGACGATTGTTCATGGACTGGTTGACCAAGATTTGAATCAATCCACAAACAAAGTCAACATGAAACTCCTTCCACTCATCGGTGCACTGCTTCTTTCAACAGCTCCAGTTCAGGCTTTTGAAACATATGAGGAGCTAGATAAAGCTTGCCTAGCTACAGAAGAAACTACTAATTTGTGCGAAGGTGTTGGTGATTATGTTTCTTCATCGATGGTGGCGTATCTGCTTTGTGATTCAGAAGAAAAAGGTATAATTACAACAGAGGAATTATTTTTATCTTGGGATAAAGTGAATAAGATAATGACTGAGAATAATGCGAGCCCTATGTGGAATGCAGGAGCAGAAAACATGCTAGAGAGCTTCCCTGAATGTTCACTTAAACCTTAGTTGTAGGTTCCAGCAAAAAGGCTCTACAACAAGCGATCAATACATGCCTGATAGTTTGTACCTAATGTGAACATTAGACCTGCTGCAGAGCATTGATCACCCAGCTTCCAGTGCCCACCCCATCGTTTTCTGCCAGGTGGCTGCCCACAGCTTGCACAGTTTCCTTAGGTGGCGACACTACTGACTGAAGCTCGCTGAGGCTGACTGATGGCTTACGGAGGTGCAGGTCCTGGAGCACAGGAGGGACTCTTAAAGGCTGTTTTGCCTACCTGCGAGCCAGGCCCAGATTTTGAAGCATGCCAGCGGGACCTTTACATCGGAACAGCCGGCATAGCGCTTGGGGTGATTGCTTTCATTGGTCTTGCCGGAGGTGTCTGCTGGCTTGCCTTCTCAGGTAAAGGGTCTCTGATGCTGATTGAGCTTGAGCAGAAAATTCAGCGGTTACGTCGTTAACCAGCTTCCAGTGCCCACTCATTTGCTTCTGCCAGGTCGGCGCCCAAAGCTTGCACAGCTCAAAGATCTTCAGACACAAAGCTTGACCACGTTTTGTTCGCAACGCATCGGGCCCGCTCAAAATATCTGACGGCTAGCTTGGCTTCTAATATGCAAGCAAACAACGTAGGATTGGAATACAGCTCTGCAGCATCAACTGTTTCATGAGGAGTCGACCCATCTTTATTGGTTGCTTCGTCTTCAGATTCGGCAGTGTCATCAACACGCTCAGAATCGCCTTCAGGTAACGAAAACCTCAATCCGCTACGATATGCCTCAGATTGCCAGTCAAGGTGGCTACTGCTTCTTCTAGGCATGGTTTAACGGTGAATAGTTAAACGTTAGGACTTCTCTTGAAAGCCAATTAATCACGACTTTATTCAGTTTGATTCTTTCCAGGCTTGTTCGACTCGCATCGCTTTTACAGGTAATTCATTGAACTGCAGGTGGTACGCAAGCACTAACGCAAGGGAAATGAACCAGTACCAAGAAGGGATTGCAGTAACGCTAAACAGTACAAAGAGAGCAACACCGGGCATCCAGAGAGGAGCATTGGCATGTCTAACTGCACCCATCAAAAACATAGTTACTGGCCACGTTAAGAACATTGCAAGCCAAAAAGGGTTTCCGCGTGTAATCGCTAAGGTGATTGGAGCAACAATTGATGCAAGTGTGGCCAATATTGATAATAGATTCGATGCTAGTTGAGTTAATTCAAGATTCATCTTTGCTGCCATTACTTTTTATAAGTCTTCCGTACTCGCATTTTCAGAGAAAGGCATTGTCAAAGTTAGTTGTTGCTTCCATAATGTTTCATTTCTGTTGAATTAAGCATCACCCATTAGTTCTAAGTAATCCCCTTGATTTGGCGAATAATTAGCTCCGATAGGGGATGCGCTTGCTTTGCATGACAGCCACTACCTACCCCTCTCAATCTCTCATCCCCTCGACCACCATCTGGCATGGCAATCCCTTGGTAGGGGACTGGTTGGCACAGGGTATGGGCTGGACTTGGACTGGACTAACAGATCCGTTGCGGCGCAGCGGGTCTGAGCTTGCGTACCTGTGACGGAAGCAGGTCTGGACCGGGTTTCCTGGCAGGATCGGCGGCGATTGAGGGAGTGCCAGGGGGGCGAATATCTGAGAGAAGTGAATCGTCCAAATATGCCCTTATTTGTTCTGCGTGCTTGGATCAATCCGCGTCAAGCGTGCCTGACCGTTAACAGCGGCAATTGCATTACTTAACTGTTTGTTCTCAAGCGCAAGAGCAAAGTTGTTCTCATACTTGCTCAATAGTTCTGCAGCATAATATGTCCGTTCAACATCGTAGGCTTCTTTCATTAGTTTGCGTGCCTGGTGGATATATTTATCAGCAGCAGAATCTTTGATATCCCAGATTTCGGACGATTTCTGCAGGATATCTTGACGGCTCATTCCGTTGACCAGCCACTTTGCAACTTTGTTAATTCTCCGCTTTCGCTCGTCACTCGTCACCTTGCCATTAAATTTCCTCACATATTCTGAAACTGCATGTTCATCCGTATTGTCATCGAGAATTGTATTTTCAGGCGGAATCTTCTTTGCCGTCATGTTCTTACCTATCTCTGTTTGCATGATAAGTAGTTGTTACAATCTCGTATTACAGCCTTAGCTATCTCATCATCTGCAGGTTTAGTTGAATGGCGCGCTCAAGATCGAATAAATCCAAAAAGGAACACGCCGAGACGATCGTGGCTTGTTATCTAGCGGGCACTGCCTGCTAATTCCGGCTCACGCTCAAAGGTACGGCGATGGTCGAACGAATCAAATCCATGCTCAGGAACTACAAAGCCCTTGACGTCAATGAGAGGGGTCAGATGCTCGCACTTCCTGACTTCTCTTGTTTTAAACTTTCCATGACACACAATCGTGTCGCCAAGGCGCAGATTTTCTTTCAGGATTTGACACCAGTTTGTGCCGTGGACATCGAGGCCAACATCGAAATGCTCACCGTGGCTAGAGCCGCGAACGGTCACCAAGATCGATAGACGATTCTCATAGGGATTGATATCACCTATTTGCGTGACCCTGCCGCTGCAGCTACCTGCGTACATCATTGAGTTGAACTGGGGTAAAGGACAGTTATCAGGAATGTTGTTGTCTGGCCGATTGATGTGATCGTCTTCTGAACTTAACGACTGTCAAGAACGATGCAAGAGGCTTGTGCCGCCCAGAATGAAGAGTTGACAGGCGATGCTGATAGGAGGTGGAATTACCCCCAAGCGATGTCACAGGAGCTTCTGAAGGTCGCTGAGCACTGCTTACCACTGGCGATGGTGTTGTTCGATGACTTGCTGGTTGTCCTGGAGTCAGACCTGCGTTCAGAGGTTGCGGATGGGAGCCCGCTGCAGCGAGTAACAAGACCGAAAAATCTTGAACCGAAATTTGAACTTGTTACCCTTTCCGGCGGATTGAGTCTGTTTGATCATATCATTGAAAAGTATTTGCATAACTGAAGAATCGAGCCTTTTCAAAGTGGCAACTGATAGGTTTTTGTTATCGATCATTTTGCGCTACATGCAAGACCCGGAACTTCATGCGTTGATTTACGGCAGCTTCCAATCAAACCCTGATATCACGGTTTAAACCGGTCTTTTAAGAGGAGGGGTCCATTAGGATTTATTACTTTTAAAACGAGGTTTAACCACAACATCACATCACATCTCAAATCTGACGTTACAGATTTCATTAGAATTCATTGCGCGCTAATGGTGACCGGGAATGACGCACTGCTCCATTCCTAAATCTTGTCAAGCATCGTCTAGACCAAAGCTAAACCATTTAATGCTGCAACCATCAATAAAGTAAGGGTGCCCAGTATTGCAATGGTGATAGGACGAGGATCGAGTCTTGGTAACGGTCGGCGCCGACAAGCCCTGCAGTTTCCGGGAATGCGTTGCATTAAACATGTCTGATCTTGTTGTTTTATAGGCAACAAAGAGGAATTCGCTCAATAGAGATTCCATCTTCACATCTGTTTGATGAAACACAACTGTTTTGCATGCCTACGATACGCAGGAAGCCAGGGACCAGAACACAGTCCGAAAGGCTTGACCTTCTAAAGTCAACGACTTCATTGCCAGTAGTACTTTCGCAAGCTTAAAAAGATGGCGTCGTGAGCTCTAGCTTGGCTTCTCAAATCAGGTCTATTAAAGGTGCTATTAATCGGATATCAGCACACAATCATCTCTTCAGCATACGGGTCAGAGAAATAGCCTTCGAAAATATTATGGGTGCCTTTCCCTTGGTTGTCAAATTGGATCACTGGTGCAGCATAACGATACTCTTCCCACTGAAATATTAGCTTTCCATTAGGCGTTAATTGTCTCAGAGATTGAGCTTCAACATAATCAGAAGAGACATAATCAGTGATTTGATCTTTAACTTTATAACCCTCACGACTAGACGACAGCATCATTTCCTTTTTTGAGAAACGACCATCATCATTAAGATCCACCTTCATTTCAATCGTTGAGCGCAAACTACCCTTTGAACGGCGGCTATGAACTGTCATTTCGCCTGTAATTCCATCAAAGGGCTCTGGACTCTCATCGCTGAAGTCAAATTGATAGGTTCGAATCCGGCAGCCCTTATAACGTCCCTTCCGATCCGATATCAACGACCAATCCGCTGAATAACCCCCTTGAACCATCGTGATCGCTTGCCCCTCCCAGTGATCCAAGGGCATGGGCTCGATGTCGGGCAGGTCCATGGCTACGTCGTGAGCGACTTCAGAATGGTCCATTGGCACTGCGAACTGTCTTTTGATTTGAATTGTGCCATCAAGATCGTGCAGGCCTCTTTGGTTAAAGGCAAAGAATTCCGATCTTTGTTGACGATTTCCCGCAAACCGACTCAATGGAACCTTTTGCCAGAAGCGAGCTCTTGTTGTGTCCGCTACAAAATACGCAGTCAAAATGTGACAGCCGATTGACAACTCAAAACTTGAATCTATTTTGAAAATCATTGATCATCCACTCGTGCGCGAAAAAATTCTCGATGAATTAATCCAGATTGACACGTGGGATTGGTGGAAAGCCCAGGTTTTTTATTTGAGAGAACGTAAAGAGTATGCAGAAGCCGAGGCAGTTTTCAATGAATTTAAAATCAATGAGAATAATTAACAATCAAAGATTGACCCTTTGAACGAGTGGCAACCGACTGAATACTCGTTCTCAGCGATCTCAGAATCCACACCAGAGCTTTTTTAACGCTATTCAGCGTCTTATGCGTGCAATCAACTTACAACGTAATTTGGTAAAGAAATATTTTGCTCTGGCCGGTTGTGTAATCTCACGAACCACCGTTCTTCTGAACTAATTTTATTTTTAGTCAGAAGATATTTTTCGATGGCTAACTTGCCTCCCAGAGAAGTCGCTACGAACAAAGCTCATCTGATGTCCCTTGCGTTGGAAGTGCTTCGATCCAGGGACGACATTGATGAATGGGATGTTTTTCAGCATCTGACCCAATACCTGAATGAGCAGGACAATCAAGAAGATGCCGTTCGTGTTCCGGTGATCAAGCCCTTGATCGCTCAAGAAATGGACGAAGCGCATAAAAACGAACTTGACTGAGCAGCGAAGGTTGTAGTCGATACAAAAGCTAGAACTGCTTTTTGAACAACACAAGATTGATTGACGTATCTTTTCGTCCCGTTATTTTAAAGATATTATCGACATGGCAGTCATGGCTCAACCGTTTCGCCGCAAAGATGGATGGACGTCTCCTCCAAGAAAGCCAATTGATACAGATTCTTACATCTGGTTACGTCGTCAACTAATTTTTCTCTCTGGAGAGGGACTAGATGGAGAGCGCAAGGCATTAGTCGACGAATTCAAGATTCATGCATGAATGCCCGTGGGCAACCTGATCAACCAAATGGGCTCATGGATACAGTTGCTACAGACATTATCAATTAAATGACTAATTTAGAGTTTGAATTTTAACCTGCCATGCCTCTCGGAGAGCACTACCTAAGATTGATGAATCTTGCCAATCAAGCGCATGATCGCGAAACATACCATTATTTTGTCAACCAAGCCCAAAAACTTTTAAACGAAGAAGTGCCAATCCCAAACCAATCACTAACGGTTCTGCCTAAGAAAGCCACTCGATATCAGCAGGAAGCTGCTTAAATAACAAGTCAAAATATTTAGACAAAATCAAACGTTTTGAATTAATCTTTAGTCAAGCGCTTACCCCTTTTTAATTAAATCAAATGTAGCGTTGTTAACGCGTTAATGATTGAAATTCTCGTATTCTCTAATGAACGATCTTTAAAGAGCTTTTGACGACATTCGTGTGATATTTAGCTCTGCTACTTGATTTGTTGACGTTCACGTTGAAGAGTTGATTGTCGCGATAGACACCAGGCGAAGAGAAAAACCAGACTCATTAACAAATATCCGAGAGCCCATTGGGAGCCCACTCCCCAACCGAGCTCCAGAACCGTGTCTGCCTGGGTGAAGCGCCAGGCATGAATCACACCAAACCAGGAGCAGATACAGGCGACAAAGGACATCAAAGACGCTGCAAGAAATCTCTGTTCGATGACGTAAACCAACATTGCTGAGAGCAACATCGCCGTGATGATCTGACCCTGCTCCAAGGCAAAAGCACCTCCAGCCCAGACATCTGTCTGTTGAAGATTGAGCAGCAGTTCTGGCCCAAACGGCTGGCCCTCCTGACCGGCGCCGCCACTGCGTAAGCCAGACTTGATCAATTGAGAACCCCAGCCGGCCAATCCCGGCATCAAACCGAGAGCAACCGCAGGAGCATGTGATCTGGGTGTGGCCTGGAAGGACTGAGCCGCCATCACAAGGCCGATGTATAGAACAATCGCCATCCCGGCTTCAATCGGAATCAGCTGGCCGATCAGCCCGAACAGCCCCAGAAAGCAGCAGACGGCTACGACGATGCCATCCAGCCATGAATATCCGATCCTGGCGCCCATGGCCTTCCATGCAGGATGGCCGATGTAGATCGTGGTGGGAAAGCAGGACCCGAAGACTGCTGCCACCACCGTGCCGACACCATTGCACAGCAAAGAGCTACGCACTGGGTAGCGGTCACCAGCTGCTTCGGCACTATCAATGTTCTGCAGTGAGCCCAGTACATTGAACAAACCCATCGGGATAATGACTCCCAGCCAGGGCAGAAGCTGTTGGCGGGCTTGCCATAACTCATCGAGTTGAAACATCGGCGGATGCCAACCCACAAGATCAAGTTGACGACTCCATACCGACACATCCGTATCCAGGAGGCCCGTCATCGCAGCCAAAAGGATCCCGACGACAATGGCGAGCAATCCCCCCGGAATCGGCAACCGAAGCTTGCCGTAGTACGTCGTAAGGATCAGGGCCAACACCGTGAGGCCGACAACCGGCTGTGCATAGGTTCTCAACAGAAAACCCAGTGAGATGTAGCCAAGCGCTATCCCTGCAAGCGTTGATAGGAGAGCTGCCCGTGGTAACCAGCGTCGTAGCCATTCAACAAACCAGGCACCGATTGCCTCGATCAGTCCGGAGCCAAGACACGCCACCATGCCGGCATGCCAAGACATGCTGATCGCCTGCTCTTCACTCATGCCGTTGCCGAGAGCGGAGAGCTTTACAGGCAACATCACCAAAAACACGTAAGCAAAGAGGCTGACGGTGTTGATGCCGTAGGGAAGTGCCGTTCGATCGTCGCGACCCTCCGCCCTGGCCAGTCTCATGGCCTGCCAGGCATAAAAAAGATTGCCGAACAACACACTCAGACCGGTTGCCGGAAGAATCGTTCCAAACAGCAGCTCATCGGGATAGCCGAGAACAGAACGGCAAAGACCGACGATCAACAGGATCTGGATCAGATTGTCCAGGGCGAGTCCCAGAAATCCATCCACATCGCTGCGAACAAACCAGGATGGAGAGGCGGGCGACGCTGTCACGTTTGTTCAGGACACACAAAGGTCACCAAGCGAAGCCAGACGAACTTGAAGTGCAGACCAATCGAAACTACGTGGATCACTGCGTTCTCCACCGATATCAACATGCCGATGGGTGGTGATTGCAGCCGGCGCCAAATTGAAGCTGTTGATCCATCCTGAGAGCACAAGCGCCAGGGCGTCGTACTGAGCATCTGAGTAACCGCTATGGCGGGACTCGTTGTTGGCACCGTTCGCGGGTGTTTCAAGGCTCACATGCAAGGCAAAGTTGTTGACGCTTCCCTTGAATCGCTTGTTGGTGATCGCCCATTCACCCAGAAACGACGAGTAGCCAGCGCCATAGGCGCGATTGATCGGATCGACTAGGTCGACAACCTTTCCACTTTGACCGATCAGAGTGTGGTAACTCACCTGGTCTTCATCGCGCGGATGAGGCGTGAGGAAGGTATTGATCGCCGAGGTCATGGAATAAACCGTTTCGTGCATCACCACCAGACGAGGTGTGATGTCGAGGGCCTGTCCAAAGGCATCCCGCTTATGACGCTCTCCATAGTTCGTTGGATCGATCGGCAGGGCTTTTCGCCATGCCTTGCGATTGCGTTCCAAAGCTTCCAGACGGCTACGAACACTGGGATCAATTCCGGAGCATTGACGGGCCAATGGGGAGGTCCAAGACCGTGCTCGCGGTGGGCCTGGCGGTGTGTTGGAGGGAGCCTCCTCGATGTATTTCCCTTTTTCCTTGCTCACCTGATCGAGTAACTCAAGCAGGGACGGTCGTGAACCAGCGTGAGAAAGATCGCGCTGATCCGATGCCAGCCAGCCCAGAAACAACAGTATGAACGCGCTGCCACTGATCACAGCCACCAGCACCAGTGGCTGCCTGCTCAGTACCGACCAAGCCGATGTCAATCGCTGCTTTAAAGGATCTGGAACCATCGATCGCGCAGCGCGAGTTGTTCAGCTGTAGCTCCAGGGTCCCAGCGGAGTGTCCAACGGTCTATACATTCGTCAGGAATCAAGAGACTCTCCTTCATCAATCCTCTTCGGGACCAAAGGACAGGCACACGGCTCTGACCCTTCAGCAGCATTGGCAGATCTGCCATACGGCGCAAACGTCGACCACCGATAGCGATCAGTTCATCCCCCACAACCAAACCTGCCTGCATAGCAGGTCCCCGGGGGGCAACACGCTTGACAACCACGCCCGAGGCCTGATCCTCAAGATTCAAACCGTGATGTGGTTCAGAGGATTGAATCGGATCCAGTCGCAAACCCAACGCTGCAACCAGCGCCTCAAGCGGAAGGGAGTCCGGTTCATCCAGCCAGCCATCGAGTTGTGCAGCCAGGGACGAATCCCGTTTGGCAATGGCCGAGAGAATGTTCTGACGTTGATATCCCCTCCCGCATCGGCCATGACTCGCCCACAGTTCACGCAGAACAGTGGACAGTGAGCTGCCGACCTGTCTCAGTCGTACATCCAGACAAAAAGCTGTAGCGGCCCCATAGCGGTAGTAGCTGACCTGGGAATCTCTCGACGATGGGGTTGCCTTGTAGAGCTTCACCCAGGCTTCGCGAGCGCTGTCAGCAAGGCTTTGAACTGAACGGCCCGGCGTCATCAGGACTCGGGAAAGCTCCTCACCCAGGTCCTGCAGAAACTGTGTCCGGTTGCTGAAACCAGACAGCAGGGTTGTGGAGAGGTCGAAATAACTGGTGATTCCCTC
This sequence comes from Synechococcus sp. CC9616, assembly GCF_000515235.1. NCBI lineage: Bacteria > Bacillati > Cyanobacteriota > Cyanophyceae > Synechococcales > Synechococcaceae > Synechococcus > Synechococcus sp. CC9616. Next base: position 797,212 of record NZ_KI911558.1, read on the forward strand.
GGCGAACCACAACCCTTCACTGACAACCGGACGGCCGTAGTCATAGGGCCTGTAATCGGCGGGACGCAGACGCCGAACGTTCCATTGGTGCAGGTATTCATGACCAACCAGTTGCAGCAGCTGTCGCAGTCCTCCCGGGCGCGCAAAGGCCGGCCAGTTGAATTGAAGTACGGCGCTGTGATCATGCTCCAAACCGCCATAACCGCTCTCCAGCATCTGAATCACGAGTTGATAGCGATCCCCCGCCGGCGGCGGCGTGTCCATTAATCGACACGTGGCTCGACACACCGAAGTGATGTCCTGCGTCAGCGATGAGGGCCAGCCTCCGGGGGGTGAACCGATCAGCAGCAGCTCGTGGCCGTGTCCATCGACATCGAATCGTTCCACGTCGAACGAACCGGCATGCACAGGACTGTCGACCAGGCCATCAAAATCCTCGGCAATCCATGCCTGATCGACAAACGGCAGAGGAACGTGGACGGACCAAGCCTCAGGTACAGCCACTGTGAGGCGATGCTCATGCCAACGACACCCTTCCACATCCATGGCGACAGCAGCCAGGCTCAGGGATGCGAAGTCGGGATCGAGGTGACAGGTCCGCACCGTCAGGTCGCGCGCCTCGATCGCATAGTCGAGGGTGAGAACCTCTCGTCTTGGCATCTCAACCAACCAGCGGGACAGGCCTATCCGCCTCGCGCTGATCGGGTCATCTCCACAGTGGGCAACAAGACTGTGGAGGTGCTGAACGTGATCTCGGACGGTGTAGGAACCAGGCGTCCAGATCGGTAGCTGAACGACGACGCGCGACGCTTCAGGACAGCATGTCTGGCGGACCCGAAGGGTCTGACCAGCCGGTTGACGAAGATCAAGATCGAGCCTGACAACAGGACTTGACACCTCAGGCTGACGTCAGGCTGACCTGTGCGACCGCCGGATCGAGGCCTTGAATTTGATCCATCGCTTCAAGCAGGGCATAACGCCGGCTCACCCGCTGCAGTCGACCGCTCAAGCCGGTGTGGAGGCTGATTCGTTGCAGATCACCCAACATCTCAATGGCTCCGTCCTGCTCACGACGAACCCAGGCCAGTGGATGGGACTGATCAACCCTTGCCAACAGATCCACGGCCTGTGAATCTTTGCCGAAAACAGTTAGGGAAGCATCCCTTTTCACCGTGAAGCCTTCATCGAGAAGGGATTGCTCAAGCCAGTCCAACCGGGTGAAGACGGTCGGCAGGATGGAGAGATGGGACATGAGCCGAATGCCCGCTTTGACAGACACTAGCCATCGCGTCTCGAACGAACAGGCTCTGCTGAATCCTGAGCCAAGCCGAAACATTGAGGCACTCGCAGCACCACTCCAGCTCGGGGTGATGGCTTCCGGCAACGGGAGCAATTTCGAAGCTCTCGTGCAGGCCATCGATGATGGCGCTCTCTCGGCCAGGATTCACCTGCTGGTTGTTAACAATCCCGACTGCGGGGCCCGCGAACGGGCTGAACGACTGGGAATCCCCTGCGCCGTGGTGGATCACCGCGTGATTCGTGACCGCCAGGAACTCGATCGTGAGTTGATTCGACAGTTCCGGGCCGCCGCCGTTGAAGCGATCGTGATGGCCGGCTGGATGCGAATCGTGACCAGCGAGCTGATCGATGCCTTCCCCGACCGGCTCATCAATCTGCATCCCTCACTGCTGCCGAGCTTTCGCGGACTTGATGGCATCGGCCAGGCCCTGAACGCCGGCGTGCAGATCAGCGGTTGCACAGTCCATCTGGTGAGCAAGGACCTCGACGCCGGACCGATCGTTGCCCAGGCAGCCGTCCCTGTTTTTTCAACCGATGACCACGCATCGCTTGCTTCACGTATTCGGGAGCAGGAACATCGTCTGCTGCCGAGTGCACTGATGCAGCTTGGCCGGCGCTGGCGTCAGGGGTAAAAGGCCTGTAGCGGAAGGCCGGTCTCAGGGTCAAACCCCGCCATGAGGTTCAGACACTGCACCCCCTGTCCCGCCTGCCCTTTCACCAGATTGTCGATCGCGCTCATCAAAACCAGCTGGCCTGTGCGGGTGTCCACCTGAACAGAAAGCATGGCTTTGTTGGTGTGGCGCACCCATTTCGTTGCCGGATACGTGCCCACCGGGAGCACCTCAATGCAGGGGTGATGGCGATAAACGGCCTGCAGCACGGTGGTGCAATCCTCAGCGGTCAGTCCGGGATCACGGAGACGTGCATAGACGGTGGACAACAATCCACGCACCATCGGCACCAGATGCGGCGTGAACTGAAGCTGCACGGTGTGGCCGGCCACCTCCTCGGCCATCTGTTCGATTTCCGAAGTGTGGCGGTGCCCCACCACGCCGTAGGGAGCGATGGCTTCCGACGCTTCAGCCAGCAGCATCGACTGCTTGGGAACTCTGCCGCCGCCTGATGTTCCTGTCTTGGCATCCACAATGATGCCGTCAGTTTCAATCAATCCCTGCTTCAGAAATGGAAGCAAGGGCAGCAGGCTCGCGGTTGGGAAGCACCCCGGGGCCGCCACCAGAGCTGCCCCGGCGATGGCCGGACCATGCCACTCCGGCAGGCCGTAGACCGCGTCACGGCAGAGGTCGGCATCCTGCCGTTTCAGATTCTGTGCTTCCTGGACATAAACCTGGCTCCATCGATCCAGTGATCGGTAGCGAAAGTCGGCAGAAAGGTCGACAACACGCACACCACGCTGCAACAACTGAGGGGTCAGCTGACTCGACAGACCGTTAGGAAGGCTGAGAACTGCAAAGTCAGCGGCATCGGCGATCCGTTCCGGATCAACCGTCTGGACAAACGGATCATCCGGCAGAGGAAGGAAGGGGCAAATCGAACTCCAGCGTTGACCAGCACTGCGTTCTCCGCCGAGATATGTGACTGCCAGACCGTGATGGCCGTGCAGCAATCGCAGGGTTTGCAGTCCCCCATAACCGGACGCCCCGATGACAGCGACACGAGCCGTCCGAGACGACGCCATGCCAGTCAGCACAGATGGATTGCTGCTGTCCATGGGCGGCCATAACAGCGCCTGATCGTACAGGTATCGATAATGACAATTGACTCACCCACATCCAGACCCTGGCACTCGATTCCATTCCCGATGCCCTCGCCGCCATCCGCAACGGTGCCTGCGTGGTGGTCGTGGACGATGAACAACGGGAAAATGAAGGTGATCTCATCTGTGCGGCGCAGTTTGCGACTCCAGAGGCGATCAATTTCATGGCCACCGAGGCACGGGGCCTGATCTGTCTCGCCATGGAGGGAACCCGGCTCGATGAGCTGGACCTCCCGTTGATGGTGGACCGCAACACCGATGCCAATGAAACCGCTTTCACGGTGAGCATCGACGCCGGCCGGGAACATGGCGTCAGCACCGGTATTTCAGCTGAGGATCGAGCCCGGACGATTCAGGTCGCGCTGCAGCCGGACACCCGACCTCAGGACCTGCGGCGACCCGGTCACATTTTTCCTCTGAGAGCTCGCAAAGGAGGTGTTCTCAAGCGGGCTGGACACACTGAAGCCGCCGTTGATCTGGCACAGATGGCTGGTCTCACCGCAGCCGGCGTGATCTGTGAGATCCAGAACCCCGACGGTTCCATGGCACGGCTGACGGAGCTGCGGCAGTACGCGCGTCAATGGGATTTGAAGCTGATCAGCATCGCCGACCTGATCAGTTATCGGCTGGCCAACGAACGCTTCGTGCAACGACAGGCCCATGCGGTGTTACCAAGTCAGTTCGGAGCCTTTCAGGCCATCGGTTATCGCAACGAGCTCGACAACTCAGAGCATGTCGCCCTGGTGAAAGGGGATCCGGCATCGCTGCAGGAACCGGTCCTCGTGCGGATGCACTCCGAATGTCTCACCGGTGATGCCTTTGGATCACTGCGTTGCGACTGCCGTCCGCAGCTCGAAGCCGCTCTGCAACGCATTGAACAGGAAGGTGAGGGAGTGGTGGTGTATCTGCGCCAGGAGGGACGTGGAATCGGCCTGATCAACAAACTGAAGGCCTACAGCCTTCAGGACGGTGGTCTCGACACCGTGGAGGCGAATGAACGACTCGGTTTTCCGGCCGATCTCCGCAACTATGGGGTGGGAGCGCAGATTCTCTCGGATCTCGGGATCCACCGATTAAGGCTGCTCACGAACAACCCGCGCAAAATTGCCGGGCTCGGTGGCTACGGACTGCAGGTTGAGGAGCGTGTTCCTCTTGTGATGGATGCCGGGCGGCACAATGCCGAGTACCTGGCCACCAAGCGAGACAAGCTCGGCCATCTGTTCAGCGATGCCAGTCCCTGCACAGTGCTTGCTCTCGCCGTCAGCGGCGACAGCAGCCGTTGGCCCGATCTGCGCCAACGCGCTGAAACCCTGGCGGAAGAACAGGGTCTGTGTCTCGAACCCCTGCATGCGTCCAGGCTCCTGGCACTCTGGGAGCGCCCCCAGTTCGTCTGGAAACTGGTGCCAGCAACGGATGATCCAGCGCCGTTGCTGAAGGCGATGGCCCGCTGGTCTGAAACCAGGCGGCTTGGACTGATGCGCGTCTCCAGTGAAAAGACAGCCCTGCATCCTCCGCAGACCCTCGAACGGGTGGATTGTCCGCTCAGTGATCTCAAGGATGAAAACGCTCTCACCGGAGCGTTCAATGAACCTTGTCTGATCCACTGGCGGACAAGCCAGTGATTCAATTCTGAATGGTCACCTTGTTGATCCGGGAACCATTGTTCAGTTTCATCACCACATCCATGGATCCGGTCAATCCGAACACGGTGTGGACTCCATCCAGATGGGGTTGCGCTTCAAAGCAGATATAAAACTGTGATCCACCGGTGTTCTTGCCGGCGTGAGCCATGGCCAGCGTGCCGGCCTGATGTTTCTGGGGGTTGATCTCACAATTGATCTGATAACCAGGGCCACCGGTTCCGGGCATCCCTTTGGCACCAGCGCGGGTGTTGGGACAACCTCCCTGAGCCATGAAGCCTGGGATGACACGGTGAAAAGCCAGACCGTCGTAGAAACCTTCGTTCACCAGTTTCACGAAGTTGGCAACTGTGTTTGGTGCGTCGGTATCGAACAGCTCGAGCTCGATCAGGCCTGCGTCGGTGTCCATCAGGGCCTTGGTCATGGTGGCGCGAGCAAAATTGGAGTGTAGGGATGAAACCCCCGATGACCGTATCTCCCGATCTCAGCCAAGCCCGCGTTGGGGTGATCGGCGGCAGTGGCCTCTATGCCATGCCAGGCCTTGAAGACGTCAGCGAGCTAGCGGTCGAGACCCCGTTCGGCGACCCCTCGGATACTTTCCGGCTTGGTCGTTTGCAGGGAATAGATGTCGTCTTCCTGGCACGACACGGCCGAGATCATCACCTGTTGCCCCGGGAGGTCCCCTATCCCGCCAATCTTTGGGCCATGCGCAAGCTTGGGGTCCGCTGGCTGATCTCGGTGTCCGCCGTGGGCTCCCTACAGGAGCATTTCCGACCTCGCGACATGGTGGTGCCTGACCAGTTCATTGATCGCAGCCATCAGCGGCCGCAATCTTTTTTCGGTGATGGTTGTGTCGCCCATGTGAGCATCGCCGACCCGACCTGCCCGATCCTGAGCGACCTGTTAGCGGACGCGGCGGAAGCAGAGATTCCTCAGGGCCATCAGCTGCACCGTGGAGGAACCTATCTGTGCATGGAAGGTCCGGCCTTTTCCACCCGCGCAGAAAGCAAGCTTTATCGCAGCTGGGGATGTTCAGTGATCGGCATGACCAATCACACCGAAGCTCGCCTCGCCAGAGAGGCGGAGATCGCCTATGCCTCCCTCAGCATGGTGACCGACTTTGATTGCTGGCATCACGAGCACGACGATGTGAGCGTTGAACTGGTGATCGGCAACCTGCAGGCCAATGCTGCAGCTACCCCTCCAATCCTGGCTCGCTTGATGCAGCAACTGGTCGACAAGCGCCCGCCATCAAAGGCCCATACGGCTCTTGCCAGTGCGCTGGTGACGTCCAGGGATGTCGTTCCAATCAAGACACGACGCCGACTCGACCTGCTGACATCTCCCTACTGGGGGAGTTGCGATCAGATCTGAAGCGACTTGCCGACGGCGGCCAGAGCTGTACGCAGCTGTTTGTTGTGATCAACCAGCAACTGTTCAGCCTCATGGCGATCGAGTTCGCCGGCTGCCATCAACAGGGCGAGTTTGACGGAACCATCGGTTCGATCAAGCAATCGCAATCCCTGCTCGCGGTCCACACCCGCAAGATCTCGAAGAATCCGCAGCGAACGATCCACAAGCTTGCTGTTACTGGCAGCAACGTCAACCATACGGTTGCCATACACCTTGCCAAGGCGAACCATCACAGCGGTGGAGAGGATGTTCAGTGCCATCTTCGTTGCCGTGCCGGCTTTGAGACGGGTGGATCCAGTCAGCAATTCCGGGCCTGTGAGAAGACGGATGTCGATGTCGCAAGGGAGCGGTGCCTGGTCGGTGGGGACGCAGGCCATGGCGATCGCCAGAGCTCCAATCGCTTTGGCATAGGCCAACCCTCCTCTCACGTAAGGGGTCGTGCCGCCTGCTGCAATGCCCACCAGGCAGTCCTTTGCACAGAACGAGCGCTCATCGAGATCTGATCGTCCGGCAGTCTCCAGGTCTTCGAGGCCTTCGGAACTGCGCAGCAACGCCGCAGATCCACCCGCCAGAACCCCCTGCACCATTTCAGGATCACTGCAGAAGGTGGGCGGACACTCGGCAGCATCCAGTACACCAAGACGCCCTGAAGTCCCCGCACCTAGGTAATAGAGGCGACCGCCGCTGCGCAACCTCTCAGCAATGGCATCCACAGCCGCAGCCAGGGCTGGCGCCGCCCCTGCGACGGCCTGTTGTGGTCGCTGATCCTCCTCGATGAAAAGTCCCACCAGAGCATCTGTCTCCAGCTGATCGAGGGTCTTGCTGAGGGGATTGGCCTGCTCCGTCAGAAGGTAACCACGGTCCTCGGAAGGCTTCAGATCCTTTTGAAAATTGGCCATGGCTTAGAGCAACCCCTCCAAGCGCTGACGCAAGGCATCAAGCTCAGGACTTGAATCAACCTGGGAATCGTCTGCTTGGACCGGCTCGGGGGATGTTTCGTCCTCCTCCTGCCAGTTGCTGACATCCTTGTTGGCTTCAGGAGGAGCCATAAACAGACGCTCCTCGTCGGTTTTGGGAACGAAACCGGATTCGATGAAGCGTGCCTCGTAACCGGCATCGCGACAGAACAACTCGACTTCCTCACGATCCAGAGCTTCGACGGTCGGGACAGGGAAGTCCTGGGCTTCAAGGAGTCCGGCGTAACGCTCGGCATCATCGAGGTTCTCAAACAGAAGCACCACGGTCCGTCCGCCGACCTCGAGGGAATGGATGCCTTCGCTGTCGCTGCCGGCGTCGAAGAGGAGAACGTGAACTCTCATGGCAACGCGAAGCAGACCGGGAGTCTGTCACCGATTATTTGACGTTGGCTCATTGGTTGCTGATCATTTGTCGCGGCACGTCTCAAAGGGCATCAGCCTCGAGGGCAAGCTCCTGCAAACGACGGTAAAGAGCACGTTCAGCATCGCCAAGATCGGCTGGGATCACGATCACAATTTCAACGAGCTGATCACCGCGTCGATCGTCCATTTCCAGACCGCGATCCCGCAGACGCAACATGCGGCCGCTGGATGATCCAGGCGGAACCTGGAGGGTGACAGGCCCATCAAGAGTGGGCACATCCACAGCGCAGCCGAGGGCAGCATCCGGAGGAAACAGCTCGAGCCGATAGTGGACTCTCAAACCATCAATCCTTAGACCGTCTGCTGTGACCACCCTCAACTGGAGAAAGTGGTCACGCCCACCGGCCGCCACGCCCTCAAGCCGCAATCGCCAACCATCGCCAGCCAACGGGGGGGTCTCAAGCTCCACAACCATGCCGCCGTCCAAGGTGAGTTCGACGGTGGTGCCGTACAAGGCCTGCTCGGGCGTGAGCTCCACAAGGGATTCCAGATCTTCACTCGCCCTGATGGGTGGTGGACTGGGAGGACTCGTGACCGGGCGTTCAGCTCGGGGTGATGGCGGTGGCTCGGGGTTGGGCTCTGCGACCGGTTCCCTTTCCACCGTGCTGACGGATCGACCCAAAACCACATCGAGATAATCCTCGAAATCCGGAAATCCACTTGCAAATGGATCGTTGTTAACGGCACCGGGCCCGGGTCCCGTCTCCCAGGCATGACGACGGCGCGGGTCACTGAGCACCGCATAGGCCTCGTTGACCAGCTTGAAGCGCTCTTCAGCAACGGGATCGTTGCCGTTGAGATCGGGATGCCAACGCCTGGCCTCACGGCGGAACGCCCGCTTCAGCTGCTTGGCATCACTGTCTGGAGGCAGTCCCAGTAGAGACCAGTAATCCGGTTCAGCGACGGAAGTCATCGTCCCAGGGATCAAGATCTCGGCGGCTCATGCCGCGACTGCGTGCCGGAGGGCGGCCGGGGTTCGCCCAGGGGTCATCCTCCCAGTCTTCGTCAGAAAACAACTCGTCTTTGAGTGATCCGAGGGTGTTGCGAATCCCTTGCAGTGGATTGCTGTCGACCTGTCGTTCCGCTGACAACCGTCGGTTGAGACCGAAGAGAGCCTCTTCTAGGCCACTGGTGGCGAGATCGAGATCCTGCAGGTTCTCCTGGTCCAGACAGTCCTGAACGTCGCGCATCGCCATCTCCACAGCACGCTGTTGACGCTCAGCTCCGTAAGGCCCGAATTCCAGTGCTGCATCTCGCAATCGACGCTCTGCCTGAGCAACCAGGGTCTGTGATCGGTTGCGCCGCTCGATCTGCTTGCGAACACGGCGATCCTCATCGGCCCGGGCTTCAGCCTCCGCCAGCAGGGCCTGAACCTCATCTTCATTCAGGTTCGAGCCACCTTGAATCGAAACGGACTGCTTACGGCCCGTTGTTCGGTCAGTGGCACTCACCTGCAGCAGGCCGTTGGCATCGATATCAAAGGCAACCTGCACCTGCGGAACCCCCCGCGGAGCTGGAGGGATCCCTGACAGCCGAAATCGGCCAAGGGATTTGTTGTCTGATGCCATCTGGCGTTCCCCCTGCCAGACATGAATTTCAACGGAGGATTGATTCGCCTCCGATGTGCTGAACACATCGGACTGACGGACGGGGATGGGCGTATTCCGTGGAATCAGCACCTTCATCAATCCGCCAACGGTCTCCAACCCAAGCGACAGCGGCGTCACATCATTGAGCAGAAGATCTCTCAGTTCGCCTGTGAGGATGCCGGCCTGAACCGCTGCACCAATGGCCACCACCTCATCAGGATTGACGGATTGACAGGGATCAAGTGGCACCAGGGTTCTGACCAACTGCTGAACCATCGGCATCCGGGTCGCACCACCGACCAGAACCACGTCGTCGACGTCATCCGCAGCCCAGCCGGAATCACGCAAGGCCGCCTGAACCGGACTGAGAAGACGATCCAGCAGGTCTGGACAGAGGGATTCAAAGGTCGAGCGATCAAGGCTGGTTTCAATGTGCAGCGGTCCCTCCGGGCCGGTGGCGATAAACGGCAGAGAAATGGGGGTGCTGAGCACACCGGAGAGCTCCTGCTTCGCCTTTTCAGCCGCTTCTGTGAGCCGTTGAAGAGCCTGGCGATCGCGACGCAGATCGATCTCATGCTCTTTCAGGAAGGCATCCGCCATCCAGTTCACGATGCGCTGATCGAAATCGTTGCCTCCCAGCTGAGTGTCTCCATTGGTCGATTTGACATCGAAAACCCCATTTGCAATGCGCAGCAGGGAAACATCGAACGTGCCACCGCCAAGGTCAAAGACAAGCACCCGACGCACAGCACTGCGGTCGAAGCCGTAGGCCAAAGCCGCCGCCGTGGGCTCATTCAGGATTCTCTCAACGGAAATCCCAGCCAGTCGACCGGCATCGCGGGTCGCCTGGCGTTGAGCATCATTGAAATAGGCCGGGACCGTGATCACGGCGGCTTCAACCGTTTCGCCCAGATAGGTGGAAGCATCGTCCACAAGTTTTCGAATGATGCTTGCAACGAGTTCCTCTGGTGCGTACTCCCGCTCCGTTAATGGGCATGGAATGCGGACCTGACCCCGGTCGTTGGCTCGAACCGTGTATGGAACGGTAAGGCTGCTGTCTTCCAGCTCATCCCACTCACGGCCGACAAAGCGCTTGAGATTCGAAAACGTGTTTCGGGGACTTAACACCAGCTGGCGGCGGGCCAGTTGACCGACCAGCAGCTCCTGATCCTTGCTGTACCCAACGACAGACGGAGTGGTACGACCGCCCTCGGCATTGGCGATCACCTGGGGACGGCCAGCTTCCAGCACAGCGACGACAGAGTTTGTCGTCCCCAGGTCAATCCCGACGATCCGCCCCATGACTGCGCGCTTTGAACCCCCACGCTACCGACAGCATCCAGCCCACAACTCTGAGATACCGCTCCGTTAAAGCGTTCTTAGTGACCAAAACAGAAGTCACCGATACTTTGGCGGAGTGCGTTTTCCAAGGAATGTCCACCGATACGGGCAAGCTTTATCTCCTTCGACATCGTCCACCATCCGAAAAATTGGTGGATGTTGCATTCAAGAATCTTGCTGTGATTCTGGCCTCGATGGTGGCATTTATTTTACTCGCCATTTTTGTGGTCGTCTTCTTTGGAGGCCTGGAGTCCATGGGCCGCTATGGATGGAAATTTTTAGTGACATCGGACTGGAATCCAGTTGATGATGAATATGGAGCCGGGGCCGCCATCTACGGAACTCTGGTGACGTCCCTCCTGTCCTTAATCATTGCTGTTCCTCTTGGTGTCGGAACAGCGATCTTCATCACAGAGAACATCATTCCTCGAAAGATCAGAAATGTGATCGGTTTGATGGTGGAACTTCTCGCTGCAATTCCTTCCGTCGTTCTTGGTCTCTGGGCCATCTTCGTGATGGAACCATTCATTCGGCCAGCCCTCGAATTGCTGCATACCTTGCTGGGTTGGCTGCCGTTTTTCAGTACCCCACCGCTGGGTCCAGGCACATTACCTGCTGTCTTAATTCTCGTTGTGATGATCTTGCCAATCATCACAGCAATCTCACGCGATTCTCTCAATCAAGTTCCACCAAGTCTTCGTCAAGCGGCGTACGGCGTCGGAACCACGCGCTGGGGGGCGATCATGAATGTGCTTCTGCCAGCTGCCATTTCAGGCGTTGTTGGTGGTGTGATGCTGGCCCTCGGTCGCGCGATGGGTGAAACCATGGCAGTCACCATGATCATCGGTAACTCCAACAACTTCAGCTTGTCATTGTTGGCACCAGGCAACACAATTGCATCGATGCTTGCCAACCAATTTGGTGAAGCCGATGGTTCTCAGGTGTCTTCCCTGATGTATGCCGCCTTCGTGCTGATCATCATGACGTTGGCTGTGAATATCTTCGCCCAGTGGATGGTGAAGCGTTTGAGCCTCAAGTACTGACCCATGACTTTTACCTCCTCCGCAAGAACCGCAGACGGCCGTCCCGATCTGGCCTACAAGCCCAACCTCAGCCGCAACATTGGCAGCAGAATTCTCACGATCATCGCGGGTCTCTTCTCTGGCATTGCCGTCTTGCCCCTGTTGTTGGTGCTTGGTTATGTGCTGCTGAAGGGTGCCTCCAAGATCAGCTACACCCTGTTCACTGAACTTCCACCTCCCCCAGGCCTGGAAGGTGGAGGCATCGGCAACGCCGTCATCGGCACCATTGTTGTCACGATCATCGCTGGCTTGGTCGCCATCCCCGTCGGTGTCGGCGGGGGGATTTTCTTGGCTGAATATTCCAGCGGAGGCTCCTTTGCTCAGTTCATCCGTTTCGGAACGAATGTTCTTTCCGGCGTTCCCTCAATCATCGCCGGCGTATTCATTTATGGAACAATCGTGACCAGTCGAATCGTTTTCGGTAATGCCTACAGCGCCCTCGCTGGAGGTGTTGCCCTCTCGATTCTGATGTTGCCCACGGTGATCAAAACAACGGATGAAGGCCTGAAGCTTGTTCCTGATGATCTGCGGCGAGCGTCTCTCGGTGTCGGCGCGTCGCGCTTCGTAACCATCACTCGCATCACCCTGCCAACGGCCTTCACCCCGATCGCTACGGGAGTGGTTCTGGCCATCGCCCGAGCCGCTGGAGAAACCGCACCGCTGATTTTTACAGCACTGTTTTCTCCCTTCTGGGCCGATGGGGTGTTCAACCCGATCGCCACCCTCTCGGTGCTGATCTACAACTTCGCGATCATGCCCTACGAAACCCAAAACGAACTGGCCTCGGCCGCTTCCTTTGTGCTTGTGGCCATGATCCTGATCCTCAATCTGTTCTCCCGCTGGCTTGCCCAATTCGCGTCCAAGTGATCGACGAGTAAGTCCTGTCCTTCTTTTCTCCTGACCACCCGCTCCCTCTCTGAGCCATGTCCGTCACGCCTCTCCAGACCGAGCAGCAACAGGTGTCTGAAGACACTGCGATTTCCATTCAGAACGTCACGATCAGCTACGGCAATTACGAGGCTGTGAAGAACGTTTTTTGCGACGTTCCCCGCGGCAAGGTCACGGCCTTCATTGGTCCTTCCGGTTGCGGCAAGTCCACCGTTCTGCGCTCGTTAAATCGCATGAACGATCTGATCGAAAGTTGTTCCCTGAGGGGCCGTGTTCTGTTCGATGGAGTCGATCTGTACGGCAGCACCGTCGATCCCGTGGAAGTCAGACGTCGCATCGGCATGGTCTTCCAGCAGCCCAATCCCTTCCCCAAGAGCATCTACGAAAACATCGCCTTTGGTGCTCGCATCAACGGCTTCTCAGGCGATATGGATGAGCTCGTGGAGCGCTCGTTACGCCAGGCAGCTGTCTGGGATGAATGCAAGGACAAACTCAACGAAAGCGGCTATTCGCTCTCGGGCGGCCAGCAGCAAAGGCTGTGCATTGCACGCACGATCGCCATCCAACCCGAAGTCATCTTGATGGATGAACCCTGTTCAGCACTGGATCCGATCTCCACGCTGAAAATTGAGGAAACGATGCACGAACTCAAAAAGAGTTTCACCATCGTGATCGTGACGCACAACATGCAGCAAGCCGTGCGTGTGAGCGATATGACCGCGTTCTACAACGCCGAGGCCGTTGAGGGCGGCAGCGGCAAAGTGGGCTATTTGGTGGAATTCAACGACACCGAAAAAATCTTCAATTCGCCCCAGCAGCAAGCAACCCAAGACTATGTATCTGGTCGATTCGGTTAATCCTTTCAGCCATCACTCCTGATTCTCACGTTGATCAAGTGCACCTTGATCAAGCCAATAAAAAACCGGTCCCTTGGGACCGGTGAAGCGGAGAGCGAGGGATTCGAACCCTCGATAGAGTTGCCCCTATACAGCATTTCCAGTGCTGCGCCTTCGACCACTCGGCCAGCTCTCCACCGGCTTATGTGGGGCAGATGCGAATGTAGCAGGACACTCCCAGCGGAACGGCATGCGACCCAGGCACAGGATCACTGTTCACTGGCGCCAGGAAAATCGCTCGATCACCCATGAGGTTCCTGAGGGTGATTACATCCTGCGCAGCTTTGAACTGCAAGGCGATCCCCTGCCGTTCTCCTGTCGCAACGGATGCTGCACCAGTTGTGCCGTCCGGGTCCTCTCTGGCTCCCTCGACCAGCGCGAAGCGATGGGCCTATCAAGGGAATTACGCAGCCAGGGATATGGCTTGCTCTGTGTTGCCAGGGCAACCGGCCCACTTGAGGCAGAAACTCAGGACGAAGACGAGGTCTACGAGCTGCAGTTCGGCCGTCACTTCGGCAGGGGGACTGTTCAACGGGAGATCCCCTTGGAGGAACTGGAAACCTGGAAGGATTGAGTCGATGTCCAGTTCAATCTGCAGGGATTCAGCTGTTGCTGCCGGGCTTGATCAAAGCCAACTGAAACGACTGGCGGAGGTGGCCCGCAGCACGGCCAAACAAGGCGGCCAGGAATTAATGCGCCATTACGGGAAGCTCTCCAGCGTTGAAAACAAGGGACGTCTGGGAGACCTGGTGACCAACGCGGATCTTGCTGCTGAACGCATTGTTCTTGAGACACTCGCAGCCAGAACTCCTGAGATCGCTGTTCTGGCGGAAGAAAGTGGGGCTCAGGGCGAACAGGATGGACTTCGCTGGTGCGTGGATCCTCTCGATGGCACCACCAACTTCGCCCACGGTTATCCCTTCTTTGCAACATCCATCGGCCTTACCTGGAAACAACAACCGATCCTTGGCGCCATTGCCATTCCCTTTCTGAACGAGACCTATTGGGCGGCACCAGGGCTTGGGGCGTTTTGCAATGAGCAGAGCATCCATGTCAGTCCCTGCAGGCAACTCGAGGATTCCTTGCTCGTGACCGGTTTCGCCTACGACCGACACACCCGACTGGACAACAACTACGCCGAGTTCTGCTGGTTCACCCATCGCACCCACGGAGTCCGACGAGGAGGAGCGGCAGCGGTGGATCTCGCCTTTGTGGCCTGCGGTCGCCAGGACGGTTACTGGGAGCGGGGCCTGGCCCCATGGGATCTGGCAGCTGGCGTTGCCTTGGTGGAGATGGCTGGCGGCATCGTGAGCGGATATCAAGGTCAAACCTTTGACATCAGTACCGGCCGGGTTCTTGCCTCTGGTCCTGATCTTCATCAACAGATGGTGGAGGGACTTGCCCAGGTCAATCCATTGAGCGGAGCCAGTTACGGAGCCCCGGAGATCCAGGCGATGGGATCCTGAGTACCTCATCAATACTCTAAACCTGGCAATGGCTGATCAGCAATAAAAAAGATCGCGGTATGTTTGGCTGTCTGATTGAATGAGAACTCTTACTTTCAACTCAAAATATTGCAACCCTGATCAGCTGATTTTCTTGTATTTCAGTGCACTGGAGATCACAACAGTAACGAACGACAGGAATATCGGACAAGGGCCTGAATACAATCAAGAATAAGCATTACTTCATCCCATTTTCAAAAGCATGATTGATCAAAATTTTCCTCTAACAGGCATGAGATAGGCAATCACAATGCTATCCAATTATCCCGATCAAACGTCAAAAGTTGAAGCACGGCACTAGCAACAAAGGCAGGAGCTTATGACACATCCTCTGAAGCCATCACCTTGGCCTTATTCCTAATGGCTTTGTTTGGACAGACAGGTTGAGAACCCTTGTCACAACTGGAGTGTTACTGTCTGCCGAAGTTCAGACTGAACAGCTGACCCATGGCGCTGCAACCCGCCGCCGGCGCACGGGATCTCAACCCTCTTCAGGTGGAAAGCAACCGCGTGCTCAGCGAGCGGCTTGCTGCGGTGTATCGCCTTTGGGGATACGACGAAGTGTCGCCCCCGAGGGTTGAACGTCTCGACACCTTGATGGCAGGTGGTGCAATCGCCATCCAGGACGTCGTCCGACTGGTGGCCGATGATCCGCTTGGGCTGCGACCGGAAATGACTGCGTCCATTGCCCGGGCAGCATGCACGCGCCTGGCGGCACGGTCGCGACCACTGCGCCTTTGGGCCTCAGGAACTGTGTTCCAGAGCCGCTCCGCCGACGAAGGAGGCCAGTTCATTGAAGAGAACCTCCACAGCGGAGTGGAGTTGTTCGGGGTCAAGAGCATCGAAGCCGAGATGGAGTTGCTCTCGCTTCTCATCGCTGCGGTGAAAACCCTGGATCTGACGGATGCTCAACGTCCGCAACTGCTCTTTGGCCACACCGCGCTGATGGATCTGGTCCTGAAGCCCTACGTCGGTGACCTTCGGGAAGCCATCCGCTCCGCATTGGTTCGCTACGACCGTCTCGCGATTGAGGCGATGGACCTAACTGCGGAGCAACGCAAGTTGCTGTTGCTCCTGCTTGACAGCCGTGGTGAGCCACAACAGCAGCTGAGCCAACTGGACACTCTGTTCGGAAATCAACCGGTGTTTCGCGATCTGATGCGTCTCAGCCAACTGTTGGAACCAGCGGCGCAAGCCCTGGGATTACGACTGCAGCTGGACACCACCTTTCAGCCGGAATTCAAGCTTTACAACGGATTGGTGTTTCAGCTGGTCTGTCAGGGCAAAGCAGCACCTGTTGTGATCGCCCGTGGAGGGCGTTACGACGATCTGGTTTATCGCTGCGGAGCCAGAGGCGATCAAGCGGCTGGGGTCGGCTTCAGCTTCGCCATCGACCCGATCCGGGAACTTCTCAGCGAGACCCCCAGACATCCGCAGCATGAAGCCATTGTGCTGGTGGCTTTTTCAGCCGAGAGCTCTCTGGAATCCGCTCTCCAGCATCAAAGCCAATGGCACCAAAAGGGTTGTCGCGCCTACGTTGAGCTCACCCCTGTCGCCAATCGCCTAGCCGCGGAAGAGATGGCCAGGGTGCGTCGAGCCGATCAGCTGGATTGGATCGATTCTTAGAGTCGGTTGTCTTCCGCAAATCAGAGATGCCCCACACCATTGTCACGGATGTGTGCGAGGGAGTGGCTGATTGTGTCGATGCCTGCCCGGTGGCCTGCATCGATCAGGGCAACGGCAAGAACAGCAAGGGAACGGATTTTTACTGGATCAACTTCGAAACCTGCATCGACTGCGGGATCTGCCAGCAGGTCTGCCCCGTTGAAGGGGCGATCCTGGCGGAGGAACGTCCCGATCTTCAGAAGGCTGGCTGAACGGAAGGTACGGAGACCTCACCCCCTGAAACGCTTGAGGGGCTGCAGCACCGATTCCTAAGGTCGGATTTTCGCGCTGTAACCATGCCGGTGATGGACGAGCAGGGTCAGATTCAGATCCACACCGAGAACATCTTCCCGATCATCAAGAAGGCCGTCTATTCCGGCCATGAAGTGTTCCTGAGGGAACTCGTCAGTAACGGTGTCGATGCCATCAACAAACGCCGGATGGCTGCCATGGGAGGCGACTGCAGCGAAGGCGATGAGGGAGTGATCCAGATCCGCATCGACCGGGAAGCCAAGACGGTCACAATTTCTGACAACGGCATCGGCATGACCGCCGATGAAGTGAAGCGCTACATCAATCAAGTGGCCTTCTCAAGTGCCGAAGATTTTCTTGAAAAATACAAACAGGAGAGCGACGCAATCATTGGTCACTTCGGCCTTGGCTTTTATTCAAGCTTCATGGTGGCTGAACGCGTAGAGCTGTTGACGCAATCGGCTCGGCCAGACAGTGAAGCCGTGCGATGGAGCTGCGACGGATCACCCAATTTCAGTCTCACCGCATCTGAACGGGATGCCGCTGGGACAGACATCATCTTGCATTTGATGGAGGATGAACTCGAATATCTCGAGCCAAGTCGCTTGCGAACGCTGATCAATACCTACTGCGATTTCATGGCAGTTCCGGTTCAGCTGGAAGGGGAAACAGTTAACAAACGCGATGCTCCCTGGAGAAAGAGCGCACGTGATCTGAAAGATCAGGATTATATCGATCTTTACCGCTATCTCTATCCATTTCAGGGAGATCCTCTTCTCTGGGTCCACCTGAATACCGATTATCCCTACAACCTCCAGGGCATTCTCTTCTTCCCCAGACAAAGCGGTCGTGCTGATTGGGAAAAAGGTGAAATCAAGTTGTATTGCAATCAGGTCTTCGTCAGTGACTCAATCAAGGAGGTCGTCCCCCGTTATCTGCTGCCGCTCCGTGGCGTCATCGACTCCCCGGATATTCCTTTGAATGTCAGTCGAAGTGCCCTGCAGACCGATCGACGCGTGCGCTCAATCGGCAACTTCGTCGCCAAAAAAGTGGCCGATCGCCTGCGCAACCTCAAACAGGACGACCCAACGGCCTATGCAGATGCCTGGGAAGCACTGGCGCCGTTCGTGAAAATCGGAGCGATGGAGGACGACAAGTTCGCCGACCAGATCGCCGAGTTGATTTTGTTCGGAACCACCGCTTCTGCCGGAGAGGGCGAGGATCCCGATCCAATCGGTTCCGGCGACAAATCCTTCACAACCCTGGCTGGCTACCGGGCAAGGCTCTCGGCCGACCACAGCAATCGAATTTTGTACAGCACGGATGATCTGGCGCAGGCCAGCGCGCTGAACCTTTGGACATCGCAGGGAGCTGAGGTGTTGAAGCTCGAAACGGTGATCGACACACAGTTCATCCCGTGGCTTGAGAGTCGGCACGACGATCTCAAGTTCCAGCGGGTTGATGCCGAGCTGGACGACAGCTTCCAGGACGATCAAACCGAGTTGTCCGATCACGACGGAACCACCCAGTCGGAAACCCTGCGGACGTTGCTGAAGGATGCTCTCGAGAACGACAAGGTGACGATCCAGGTTCAGTCCCTCAAAGCCGACAACGCTCCGCCCACAATGATTCTGCTGCCTGAGCAGATGCGACGGCTCAACGACATGGGGGCGCTGATAGAGCAGCGTTTACCTGGCCTGCCGGACCATCACGTTCTGTTGGTGAATCGCCGCCATCCACTTGTTGAGGGGCTGCTGAAGCTGAAGTCCGGCTCGGTGTTGGTTGGTAGCGGCGAGACGTCGCCCAGCGAACAGCTCGCCAAGGATCTTGGGCGTCATTTGTACGACATGGCACGACTGGGTGTTGGCGGACTTGAACCCAACGAGCTGGCTGGATTCCAGACGCGGAGTGCCGAATTGATGGGAGCTTTGATGCAACGCTCCGTCTGACGAATTCACTTTGATAAACTGGTTGATCGGGGCTTCTGTGAAGCCTGGTCAACCACTGTTCAAGGTCAGCGTCATGTCCCGGGTGTGTCAGCTCACAGGTACTCGAGCCAACAACGGCATGGCCGTGAGCCATTCCCACATACGCACCAAAAAGCTGCAGCAAGCCAATCTCCAACAGAGAAGGCTCTGGTGGGCGGAAGGCAAGCGCTGGGTGAACCTACGGGTCACTACCCGAGCTCTGAAAACCATTCAAAAGAAGGGACTCGGCCCCTACGCCAAATCCCTCGGAATCAATCTGGCCAAACTCTGATTCCGGCACCATGCGCAGACGCGAACTGTTCAGCCGCGCTGCACTGCTGCTCGCCGCGCTCAGCATTCGGCCCGGCGAATCCCTGGCTCTTGGCGGCATTGTCCTGAACAACGGCGAAACTGTTCCGGATTTTGTCCTCCCGGGTTCGAGTCAGTCTGAGCCGGACCGCGACAAATGGTCCCTTACTGGATTCAAGGGACGTTGGCTAGCTCTGTATTTCTATCCAAGGGATTTCACCGGAGGTTGCACCCTCGAGGCTCGTGGCTTCGAGGCCTTGCACGGTGAGTACCAAGCTGCCAACGCTGAGATCGTCGGGATCAGCGCAGACAGCGTCGATGATCATGAATCCTTCTGCGCCAGCGAAAACCTGAGCTTCCCTCTGCTCTCCGACCCGGACGGAACTGTCAGCAAAGCCTATGGATCTTGGATGGCTCCTTATTCGCTACGCCACACCTTTTTGATCGACCCTGATGGTGTGTTGCGACAGCGCTGGGTAGCGGTTCGCCCCAGCGGCCATGCAAGGGAGGTGCTTGATTCGCTGATGAATCTCCAGAACAACACGGCTGTTTGACAAATGCGCCCCATTCAAGAAGGGTGGTGCCACGAAAAGGATTGGTAGAGATGGACGAAAACGAAGGTGGCAGCTCATTCATCATTCTTTATCACCGAACCCCGTTTGACGAAGGTAAAGACGAATCAGGCAACCGTATTTGGATCGATCAAAAGAGCCCAAACGGCATTATTCCTACGCTCAGGAATTTATTTCGGGGCAGCACTGATGGAACTTGGATTGCTTGGCGTCGTGTTGACAACCCGGAGCAAGTTGAAGATGAACGCATCAAAATGGAGAATCCGTCTCATTTCACACTGAGGCGAATACCCCTGCACGATAAACAGATATCAAGCTTTTATCACGTCACGTCAAAGGAATCTTTCTGGCCAATCCTTCATACGTTCCCTACACATTTCAACGTCAATAACTCTGATTGGAGCATTTTCGAAGAGGTCAATCAACGCTTCGCTGATGCTGCCTGCCGTGAAGCATCACACGGAGCCATTGTTTGGGTGCATGACTACAACCTCTGGCTGGCCCCAGGGTTCATTCGTGCCCAACGGCCCGACCTCAAGATCGCTTTCTTCCATCACACGCCGTTTCCTAGCAACGACGTCTTCGCCATCCTTCCCTGGCGCGAACAGATTCTTGAAAGCCTTCTGTGCTGCGACGTCGTTGGTTTTCACATTCCGCGCTACACCGAGAATTTCGCCCGTGCGGCCAGCACACTGATCGGATGTGAGCGGGGACCAAAACGCCCTGTAGACAGCAAATTCATCACCGTTGGTACGGCGCTTTCGGAAGCCACGGTGACGGACTGGCTGCAGCACAACGGTCGTCGAATCCAGTTGCTCAGCTCGCCTGTGGGAACGTCCCCTGATGTGATCCAGCAACTCAGTTGGAGCGCTCCAGTTGAAAATTACGGTGAGCTGATTATTCAGGACACCAAAAAGGGTCGAAAACTGATCTTGTCCGCCAGCCGGGTGGATTACACCAAAGGCAACGAAGAGCTGTTGTTGGCTTTCGAACGGTTGCTGGAGCGGCGCAGCGACCTGCATGGAGAAGTGGTGCTGATGCTGGCCTGTGTCGCTGCAACAAGCGGCATGAAAATCTATGAGGACACCCAGAGATCGATCGAAGAAATCGCCGGCCGTATCAATGGTCGTTTCAGTCAGATCGACTGGGTGCCGATCCGTTTCTCAACCCGACGCATTCCGTATGAGGAGATGATCGCCTGGTTCGGTCACGCCGATGTGTGCTGGATCACCCCCCTGCGCGATGGCCTCAATCTCGTAGCCAAGGAATACGCTGCAGCGCGCAAGCATCGAGGCGGTGTTCTGGTGCTTTCCGAATTCACCGGTGCCTCCGTTGTCCTCGAAGGTGCCGTGCTGACCAATCCCTATTCCAATCGGCGAATGGATGATGCCATCGAATCAGCTCTGGCCATGTCCGAGGAAGAGCAGAGGGAACGCATGGGACGGATGACCGATGCGGTTGAGCGCTACACCGTGAAGGACTGGGCGGACGAGCAGCTCGCTGGCTTTCCGTTACCAGTGGCTCCATGAGCTTGGGCCGACGCCTGCTCGGCGGCCTTTTGGCACTGATCCTGATTTCAGCAGGTCTTGCCTGGTCCCAGTTACGGGCCCCTGAAGTGGTCTCGATCCTGATGGCTGCCCCATTCGCCGATGCCACTGCACCGTTAGTTGAACGATTCAACCAAGAGCATCGCGGGCGGATCCGCCTCTCCATCACGCGGGGCCCCAGGGACACCGAATCCATCTCCGATCTGGCGATCAGCAGCCTGCTGCTGGGCCAGCCGCCCTACGACGCCCTGCTGATGGATGTCACCTGGCTGCCGAAATATGCCGAAGCGGGCTGGCTGGAACCCCTTGATCCCTGGTTCGACGACAGCGATCTAGCCACCCTTCAGGACGGCGCCAATCTGGGCAACAGCTACGAGGGCAAGCTGTATCGATGGCCCCTGGTTGCCGATGTGGGGATGCTCTACTGGCGTACCGATCTGATGGCGTCACCCCCCGAAACCCCGGAGGAGCTGGTGAGCATCAGTCGTGAACTCCAAACGACCGATCAGGCCAAGTACGGCTTCGTCTGGCAGGGCCGTCAATACGAAGGCCTCAGCTGCGATTTCGTTGAGGTGCTGGAGGGTTTCGGCGGACAGTGGCTGGATCCATCAACGGGGGAACCAAGGCTCGACAGCAACGCGGCGATCGCTTCTGCAACCTGGCTGTATGAGCTGATCAACAGCGGGATCAGCCCGAAGGCGGTGACCAATTTCGCTGAGCCGGAAAGCCTCCAGGCCTTCAAAGCTGGTGATGCCGCCTTCATGCGCAACTGGCCCTATGCCTACGCAGAACTTCAGAAGCCCGACAGTGCGGTTCGTGGACGCGTTGCTGTGACAACGATGGTGTCCCAGAGCGGCGAACAACCAACCGCCACGCTTGGCAGCTGGGGGCTGTCGCTTCTCAATGACTCCCCCCACAAGTCGTCCGCCGTTGAAGCGATCCGCTACCTCACCTCCGAAGCGGCCCAGCGTGAGCGCTTCCTCAACCAGGGCTATACGCCGACGTCGGCCGCGCTGTTCGCCGATCCTGAACTTGTGGCTGTCTCCCCCGTGCTGCCGGACATTGGCCGCGCCCTTTCGGTGGCTGTCCCCCGACCACCCTCTCCGCTCTATGCCCAGCTCAGCGATGTGGTGCAGAGATCCCTCAGTGCCGTGCTGACGGGGGAACAGTCCGCTGAGCAGGGCATGAAAGCGGCCCAGAGCAACAGTGAGGTGATCCTGCAATCCGCTGGAGGGCAGGCATGAATGCACTGCTGATCCTTCCGGCTCTGCTGCTCATCGCCATCGTGTTCGGCTATCCAATGATTCGCTATGGATGGCTGAGCTTCCACGCCGATTCCGTCCTCACCGGGTTGATCCCCGTGCCGAACGGAGGAGCCAACTGGCAGCGATTACTCGGGGATGCACGGTTCTGGCAGGACACGCTGCAGACGGGGCGTTTTGCGCTGATCTCCGTTGGTCTCGAACTGCTTCTGGCCCTGGCAATTGCCCTGCTTCTCGATCAGCGCTGGCGAGGGCGAGGTGCGGTACGCGCCCTCACCCTTCTGCCCTGGGCTCTTCCCACAACGATGATGGCCCTCGGCTGGCGCTGGATTTTCAATACCCCCTACGGACCGCTGGAACAGCTGGCCAAGGCGCTCGGGATGCCGGCTCTGAATCTGCTCGCTGATCCCAGCTGGGCATGGATTGCCACCGTCACGGCCGACGTTTGGAAAACAACCCCCTTCATCACACTCATCCTCCTGGCCGGATTGCAGACAATCCCCGCTGATCTGTTCGAGGCCTTTCGCCTGGAGGGAGGCCGACCCATGCAGGCTCTTCGGGACATCACCCTGCCATTACTGGTGCCCTACATCCTGCTCAGCCTTCTTTTTCGGCTGGCCCAGGCCTTCGGTGTCTTCGATCTGATCCAAGTGCTCACCGGAGGCGGACCGGCGGGCAGCACGGAAAGCCTGGCCCTCTATGCCTATCTGAATGCCATGCGTTTCCTCGATTTCGGATACAGCGCCACCGTGATGCTTGGTGGCTTCCTGCTGCTCACGATCTTCATCGTGCTGGCCGGTCTCATCCTCAGGGCAACACGGGTGATCAACCCGGTTGAACCATGACGCAACGTCGAATCTGGATCCTGCTCCTGCTGGCGTGGTCCCTCTCCCCCATGCTCTGGCAGCTGATCAGCTCCTTCAGCAGTGATGAAGCCCTCATCTCAGCCGGGATCTCGGTTGAACAGCGCTGGACCCTGCAGCACTACAGAGACTTGTTTATGAGCGACCCTCCGTTCTGGAGGTATCTGATCAACAGCACGGTCGTGGCCACGGAGACCACGCTGCTCACCCTGCTGCTGGCCTTACCGGCCGCTTACACCCTTGCCCGTCTGCCTGCTGGATGGCGGCGCGGCAGCCGATTGCTGATCACGGCCGCTGCTCTATTTCCCTACGTCTTGCTCTTCCTGGCTCTGCTTGAAATCGCCAGGGCTTTTCAGCTCGGGAACAATCTTCTGGCCCTCGCTCTTCCCTACGCAGCCCTGTCGATGCCTCTGGCTCTGCTGTTGCTGAGTGCCGCGTTTGAGGGCTTGCCAAATGACCTTGAAGATGCGGCGCAACTGGAAGGCCTGACACTGATCCAGCGCTTGCGCTGGGTCTTGATTCCCTTGATCGCCCCAGCCTCGGCCAGCACCGCGATTCTGGTGTTTCTGTTCGCCTGGAATGAATACCCAATCGCGCTCACCTGGATCAGCGAGGCGAACCTGCTCACACTGCCGGTTGCAGTGGCGAGGATTGCCGGTTCGTCGATCTACTCCATCCCTTACGGGGCCTACGCCGCTGCCACAGTGCTGGGGTCCATTCCGCTGCTGATGCTTGTTCTGATCTTCCAGAAGCAGATCGTCTCCGGCCTGACCAATGGAGCGATCAAGGGATGACCGTTGAACTGCAGGGCATTGGACGACGTTTTGGCGAACGCTGGATCCTTCAACAACTCGATCTGAAAGTGGGACAAGGGGAGTGCGTCGCTCTCCTTGGTGCAAGCGGCTGCGGCAAAAGCACAGCACTGCGCCTGATCGCTGGACTGGATCAACCTGATCGCGGGCATCTGCTGATCGAAGGGGAACCCATGGATCGTGTTCCGGCACGACAGAGACGCATCGGCATGGTGTTTCAGAGCTATGCCCTGTTCCCCCATCTCACGGTTCGGGGCAACCTCGATCTCGGCCTAAGGCTGCGCGGCGGTCCGGTTCAGGACAGGCAGCAGCGGATCGAGGCCATGCTGGATGTGGTGCAGCTGCGTGAGCTGGCGGAACAACGACCGGCCCAGCTGTCCGGTGGCCAAAGACAGCGGGTGGCCTTGGCGAGGGCTCTGCTCAGGGACCCACGGGTGTTTCTGCTGGATGAACCGATGAGCAACCTCGATGCTCAGCTGCGCGACGAACTCAGGCCTGAACTGAAGCGATTGATCCTGGACGGACCTCAACCGGTCATCTACGTCACCCATGACCAGGTGGAAGCCATGGCGCTGGCCGATCGAATCGCTGTGATGCGACACGGCCGCATCGAGCAGATCGGAACACCACAGGAGCTCTACGACACGCCCTCCACGACCTACGTCGCTCAGTTCATTGGACGACCGCCCATGAACCTGATCAACATGGATGACAACAGCGTCATCGGCGTCCGACCGGAACACCTGAACCTTGATGACGCTGGCATGGACTGCCGCGTGCTCAACCGTGAATGGCATGGAGCCAGCCAGCAACTGTTACTGGACAGTCAGCACGGCAACCTGCGCATGATCTGCGATGGAGGAGTGAGCCTTGGGGACTCGATTCGTGTGAGCTGGCCGTCACAGCGTGAGCACCGATTCAACGCATCCAACGGTCGTCGACAGTGACGCGAGCTGCCACACCCTCAAGCCAGACCAGCAAGTCAGACCAGTGCTTTATCAAGCTGTTGAAGGGAGCTGGTGTAGCGCATCACATCCAAGCAGTCTCTTACTCGCTGAAATGGGCCAACATGCACGAGTGCCATGGCTTCGCTGTTGTGGAGGAACCGCGGTGACGTGTTGATTTGCCTGGTGATTCAGAGCACGCTGATCCTGACAGGGGTGTCATTTCAGTACCTGGGCGACAGCGTGATCACGGGTTTTCGATGGGATCACCAACCAAGCAACGCGCCAATCCGCAAAACGGGCATCACCGTTGAATAACACAATCAACGTGATTAATAGAAGCATCGATAAGGATCAATGGTCTCCCATCATCGTGGTGTCAATTAACGTGATTTCCAAGGAATGACGTGATGCCACACAACGAGGATCTGTAAACAAAATCTGTCGTCACTGGTGCGATTACCGCCCCTTAACCCAGGTCGATCCGCTGCTGCTCATGATTGGAGGACTCCCTCCCGGACTGATGGGATCCAGCCCTGTGCTTCGTCCAGCACTCGCCGTCACAGCCTGCCTCAGCACTGTGATTGGACTGAGTGCCGGCATCAGCTTTGCCTCCAGCACGATCAAGATCAGTGGCTCCAGCACGGTTTATCCGATCACGCAGGCCGCGATCAAAGGTTTTCAGTCCACATCAGACGGCAAAAACGTCCAATTTGCCCTCAGTGAAACGGGATCCAGCGCAGGTCTGCGTCAGTTCTGCAACGGCAACATTCCGCTTGCGAACGCGTCCAGACCGATTTCCAGCAAAGAGCTGAAGCGTTGTTCAAACAATGGCATTCATTTCATCGAATTACCGATTGCATTTGATGCCATCACTGTGGTGGTGAATCCAGCCAACAATTGGGCCAATTCAATGACAGTCGGCGAGTTGTCGAGGCTGTGGAACAAACAAGCCCAGGACAAGGTGAACACATGGAATCAGGTTAATCTGGACTACCCGGCAAGCGCGATCAAGCTCTGCGGTCCTGGCAAACAGTCTGGAACATTCGATGTCTTCAACAAGACAATCAACGGATCAAAGAAAAACTCCCGAACAGATTACTTTGCCAGCGAAGATGACAACGACCTTGTAAAATTTGTGGCCTCTAACAAGGAAGCATTAGCATACTTTGGCTATTCCTATTACAAAAACAACACCTCTCGACTAAAAGCCGTCAAAATCGCCAACTCAAAAGGCATGCCTACCTCGCCTTCGGTGAAGACTGTTCAGAATGAAAAGTATCAACCATTATCCCGGCCGTTGTTTTTATACGTCAACGACAAACAACTACGAAGCAACAAAGCCTTCAGAACATTCATCTCCTACTACTTGCGAAATCTTGCAAAATTAGTCAAAAAAAGCAATTACATCCCTCTGCCTGATTCAACGTACCGGCTGGTGGATTCAAAGATGTATCGCCACATCCTTGGAACCTCCTTCGGAGGCGATCTTCCCGTCGGCCTGACCATTGGCCAAGCCATCGATCGCAGTTTTGACCAACACAAAACAAAAGATCACCGCTGATCCAAGTCAGTCAACGGCTCAGAGCATCCGCTTTAACAATTCAGCATGGGCTGATGCCCTGCTTCGAATGGCTTCGACGACCTGTGGATCAGCAGGCTGATCCACAGCCTGCCGCCACTGCATCAACAAGCCGTCCTGATCGGGGAGATCCTCCAGAGAGGTGCACGGCACACCCGCCATGTCGGCCGCAGCCGACACCTTCGGGTCGTAACTCAGAGCGGCCATGGGGCAGCACACCAACCTGGCCAGGATGAGCGCGTGAAGGCGCATCGGCAGCACGAGTCGGGCGTCTTGAACGGTGTCAACCACAGCCTGCAATCCATCAGGGACCACGGTGCAGCTACGAGCCAGAAGGTCCGGAGGAACCAACCCCCGCTGCGCCAGTGAGTCCAGCAATGAGGCGTCCTGATGCTGATGGAACGCAAGCCAGCGAACCGGTGCATCCAACTCGCAGGCCAGGATCGCCAGGGCCTGGAGCAACTGCCGCCAGTTGTCGTCCCGCAACAGGGACGTGGGTCTCCAGCTCAGGACCAGAGCTCGTCCCCCGATCCAGGCACGGCATGGCAGTTGCCAGACGGGATCAGGAGCCATCTGCATCGGCAGCGACGGAGCCCACTGACGCGCCCGCTCCAGTGAACGGGCATCCCGCCACGATGCGCCACTGCAGAAGGGCAGGACAAGCCTCACCATCAGACGGCTGATGGGACGCCTGAGCGGGCCGAGCCCCTGTCCCCAGAGGATCACAGTGCGGCCCTGCAGACGTGCCACCACGATCAGCAACAGGTAATACACCAGGCTGCGGACGCTGGTGCTGTCCTGCAGCAGGCTGCCCCCGCCCAGAACAAGCGCCCTCACGCTGCTGATGCTTCGAAGCACCGAGCGCAGTGAGCGTCGGTTCACGATCGACGCATCCGGCGCCAATCGTTGAATGGCCGACGCATCTCTCGCCGTGATCAGTGGTCTGACGCTCTCCGGCAGCTCCTGCAGCAGAACCTGCAGCAAGGCGTCATCGCCGAGGTTGTCCTCCCCGTAGTAACCGCAGAGCAACACATCGGGAGTTCCCGTTATCCCGACGCCCATGGCCTTCATTGCACTGCCGTCATGATCGGTTGTGGCGCGTTCCTAGGCTGATCCTTGCAGTCAAGGTCTGCGTGCACGTCCTGTCGCTGGGCACCTGGTGGATCCACATCGCCTCCGTGATCGAGTGGTGCCTGGCGATCGTGTTACTTGAGCGGCGCGGGCTGCGGGGAATGGCGCTGGCGATGCTTCCTGCCCTTGTTAGCGCCATGGCCGCCTGCACCTGGCATCTGTTTGACAACAGCGAAGCCCTGCGTGGGCTTGTGGTGCTTCAAGCCGGCTTCACCCTTGTCGGCAACACGACTCTGGCGGTCGCTGCACTGCAGCTGAAACGTCAGGAGGCCAGTTGACATGGGATTTGATCTCGCTGCAATTGATCCCGCACCACTGTTCGCCTTATCGCTGATTCCCTATCTGTTTTTCCTCTACTGGGCAAGACAGTGCAGCAGCATCCCGAAGGCAGCTCTGCTTGGGTTTCAACTGACTCTCCTGTTTGTGGTCGTGACCATTGCCGCTGCTGTGATCGCACTGCGCTGCTGCGATGCGGAACTTGTGGACATCGATGTCCTGCATGGAGGAGCGGAAGCGTTTCTCACCCTCGGCAATGCGGTTTTGGTGTGGGGACTGTTGCGACGCAAACCGGAAGAAGTGAACAACTCTTAAGAGAGTCGGGCGCAGCAACGCTGAACCCAGATGATGGAGCGTCGCTCCATGGCTTGCATGCTGACCCCCCTCTTTGCCATTGCTCCCGCAACTCTTTCCTGGTCTCCCAAAGTCGCCTTGGTGATGATCGTGTGCAACGTGATCGCCATCGGCGTCGGCAAGGCCACGATTAAGCATCCCAACGAAGGCGCTCAACTCCCCAATCCCGCTTTCTTTGGTGGTATGGGACACGCTGCCCTGCTGGGCACCACCAGCCTCGGACACATCATCGGCATCGGCGCCATCCAGGGCCTGGCTGCACGAGGAATTCTCTGAGATCACGCCCAATCAGGGAGGTTGCCGGGATCGTTCCCTGCAACCTTCCACTTGGCTGACTTAGCTCACAGACGCTGAGTCAGACCAGACCGACCTGCTTCTGACCGAGCTCCAGAGGTGCTCGAAGATCGAAGTGTTCGAGGATGCGATCCGACATCTGAGGTGGCGTCAGGCCCAGGTTGTCCTTGCTCTGCTGTGGCGTGGCATGGTCGACCAGCTGATCTGGAATGCCTATGCGAAGCATTTCCACAGTGATCGCCTCGTCTGAAAGGGATTCAAGAACAGCCGAACCGAATCCACCAGCTAAAGCACCCTCCTCCATGGTGACAACCCTGCCGATTCGACGGGCCAGAGGGTGAATCAGGGCCTGATCCAAAGGCCGCAGGAAACGGGCATTGATCACCGTGGCAGACAATCCCGCCTCCTCCAGCAGGGTGGCCGTCGCCAGAGCCGGATGGACCATGGCTCCATAGGCAACAAGCAAGAGATCATCCCCTTCTCGGAGCAACTCGCCCCGTCCGATCGGCAGCGATTCCCAGCCCTCCTCCATCAACGGCACACCGATTCCGGATCCACGGGGAATTCGCAGTGCTGCCGGGCCGTCATGGTCGAGACAGGTGACCAGCATGCGCTGCAGTTCGGCCTCATCCTTCGGAGCCATCACCGTGAAGTTCGGGATCGCTCGCATGTAACTGATGTCGTACTGCCCTTGGTGGGTTGGACCATCGGCACCAACGATGCCGGCCCGGTCCAGAACGAAGGTCACCGGCAGCTTCTGTATGCCCACATCGTGGATCAACTGATCGAAGGCCCTCTGCAGGAACGTGCTGTAGATCGCCACGACTGGACGAAGCCCCTCACAGGCCATGCCAGCCGCCAGTGTCACCGCATGCTGCTCGGCGATCCCGACATCGACGTATTGACTGGGGATGGCTTTCTGCAGCAGATCCAAACCGGTTCCGGTGGCCATGGCCGCCGTAATTCCCACAACCCGGCTGTCCTGCTCGCACAGCTTCACCAGGGATTGACCGAAGACCTTGCTGTAACTGGGCGGTTTGGGTGTTTTGGAGGGAATCGCCTTGCCGGTGTTCAGGTCGAAAGCCGATTGCGCGTGGTATCCCACCTGATCGGCTTCGGCGTAGGGATACCCCTTCCCTTTCGTTGTGACGACGTGCACCAGCACCGGGCCGCCATCACGATGGGCTGCTTCAAAGGTGCGTTTCATCTCGGCGATGTCGTGACCATCGATCGGACCCATGTATGTGAATCCGAGCTCCTCGAACACCGCACCGACCTTGGGAACAGCCAGACGACGCATGCTGTCTTTGAGGCGGTTCAACTCAGCTGGTAACTCACCGCCCATGAAAGGCAGATGGCGCACACTCTCCTCAACGCTGCCGGAAAGAAACTGCATCGGGGGGCTGAGTCGCATCCGATTGAGATGGTTCGACAGCGCTCCGACAGGTGGAGAGATCGACATGTCGTTGTCGTTGAGCACCACCACCAGAGGCGTGTGGGGCAAATGACCGGCGTGATTGATCGCCTCGAGAGCCATGCCGCCGGTGAGAGCTCCATCTCCGATCACCGCAACGCAACGAAAATCCTCCCCGCGCTGATCCCTGGCCATCGCCATCCCAAGGGCCGCCGAGATTGAGGTGCTGGCATGGCCCGCACCGAAATGATCGAACTTGCTTTCGCTGCGCTTGAGATATCCCGCCACACCGCTTTGTTGCCGGAGGGTGTTGAACGTGCCAAAACGTCCGGTGATCAGTTTGTGCGGGTAGGCCTGGTGACCCACATCCCAGACCACACGATCCTTGTCCAGATCAAGGGTCTGATAAAGCGCAAGCGTGAGTTCCACCACACCGAGTCCAGGTCCGAGGTGGCCACCGCTGGTGGACACCACCTCCAGATGACGCTCCCTGATCTGACGCGCGACGTCTTCCAGCTCCGCGATGCTGAGACCATGCAGCTGATTCGGATGGGTCAGATCTCCGAGATGCATGCACCACCCACTCCAACCCATGCAATCTACGGGGTCCATCCCGCTGCCAGATGGCCTATGGCCATGAAGAGAATGGAGGGATGACCGATTATCTGCAGAGAGTCCTGCGTGCCCGTGTCTATGACGTGGCCCGGGAGACGCCACTCGACTTCGCACCCAACCTCAGCCGGAGGCTGAACAACAGCATCTGGTTGAAGCGAGAGGATCTTCAACCGGTCTTCTCCTTCAAGCTCCGCGGGGCCTACAACCGCATGAGCAAGCTCTCGTCGGACGAGCTCGCCCGCGGTGTGATTGCTTCAAGCGCCGGGAACCATGCCCAGGGTGTGGCCCTCAGTGCCAAGCGTCTCGGCTGTCGTGCCGTGATTGTGATGCCTGCAACGACTCCAGAGGTCAAGGTGCGCGCCGTGCGGGCCCTTGAGGGGGAAGTTGTTCTGCATGGAGAGACCTATGACGAATCATCGGCAGAAGCGGAACGGCGCTGCCGCGAGGAAGGGCTCACCTACATCCACCCTTTCGATGATCCCGAGGTGATCGCGGGCCAGGGAACCATCGGTCTGGAGATCATGCGCCAGTGCGATCAACCGCCGCGTGCCATCTACTTGGCTGTTGGGGGCGGTGGCTTGATCAGCGGTGTGGCCTCCTACGTGAAAAGTCTCTGGCCGGATGTGGAGCTGATCGGAGTGGAACCGGAAGATGCCGCGGCGATGACGCGCTCGTTGGAAGCAGGGGAGAGGATTGAACTCAATCAGGTGGGGTTGTTCGCCGACGGGGTGGCTGTGCGACGGGTGGGTGTTGAAACCTTCGCTTTGGCCCAGCGTTATGTGGACCGGATGATCACCGTCGACACCGACGCCATCTGCGCCGCGATCAAAGACGTGTTCGAAGACACGCGATCGATCCTGGAACCGGCCGGAGCCCTTGCGGTGGCTGGTCTGAAGCGGGATGTGGCGGAGCGACATCTCGATCAGCAGCACCTGGTGGCCGTGGCCTGTGGCGCCAACATGAATTTCGACCGTCTGCGGTTCATTTCCGAACGGGCTGAACTCGGCGAGGAACGAGAAGCGATGCTTGCGGTGGAGATCCCTGAGCGGCCAGGGAGTCTCAGGGATTTGTGTGAAGAACTGAGAGACCGAAGCCTCACGGAATTCAGCTACCGGATGACGGAAGGTGCACGGGCCCAGATCTTCATCGGTGTTCAGATCCGCGGTGTGCAGGACAGGGTTGAGCTGGTGCAGAGCCTCACAAGTCGGGGATTTCCCTGCCAGGACCTCAGCGACAACGAATTTGCCGTCGTGCACCTGCGTCACATGGTGGGCGGCCGCCTGCCGGCATCAGCACGTCAAACCCCATCTGTCGACTGCCAGGAACTGCTTTACCGATTCGAGTTTCCGGAACGCCCTGGTGCCCTGATGACCTTCGTCAGCGCCCTGCACCCCGACTGGAGCATCAGCATCTTTCATTACCGCAATCACGGCTCCGACACGGGTCGAATCGTGGTGGGTGTTCTCGTGCCGGAGGCTGGACGAACGGAATGGACCCGCTTCCTCGACGAACTGGGTTACCCGAGTTGGGACGAAACGGAGAATCAGGCGTACCACCTGTTCCTTTAGGGATTGAGGCGGTACCTTGATGCATCACGAGGGTTGTGATGCCTGGTGTCCCTTCACTGGCTGCGCGGCTGGAAGCCATCCTTTATCTGAAAGGACGTCCGATCAGCATCGGTGAGCTCAGTGAATTGGCTCAGTCCGAGCGCAGCGAGGTGGAACAAGCTCTGCTCGTTCTCACAACCGGTTATGCCCAACGGGAGACAGCGCTGGAAATCGTTGAACTCAAGGGTCGCTATTGCCTGCAGTTGAAACCGGGTCTTGGAGATTTGGTGAAGAACCTGCTGCCCGTGAACCTTTCAACCGCCACCCTGCGAACCCTGGCCACCATTGCGTTGAAGAAGAGAATTTTGCAATCGGAACTGGTGGATCTTCGTGGCTCGGGTGCCTACGACCACATCAAAGAACTGCTGGCCCAGGATTTCATTGAGCGCCGTCGCCAGAGCGAAGGGCGTTCTTACTGGCTGACCCTGTCTGAGAAGTTTCATCGAACCTTTTCGGTGCTGCCAGACCTAACTCCCGCCACGATCAGTTCCGCCACCATCACTTCCGCCACCGTCTCGGAAGCTGCATAAAGTCAGGTAAGTCCCTTCCGATTCCATGGACCTTCTGGTGAACCTGTTTCAGGTGTTAGCCCAGACCCTGCAGATCTATTCGCTGGTCCTGATTGTGCGGGTGCTGCTCAGCTGGTTCCCGAATCTGGACTGGAGTAACCCGGTTCTTTCAACGGTGAGTTCGATCACCGATCCCTATCTCAA
The DNA here is from genome assembly GCF_000515235.1 of Synechococcus sp. CC9616. Classification (NCBI taxonomy): domain Bacteria; kingdom Bacillati; phylum Cyanobacteriota; class Cyanophyceae; order Synechococcales; family Synechococcaceae; genus Synechococcus; species Synechococcus sp. CC9616. The sequence goes on from NZ_KI911558.1 coordinate 830,218, forward strand.
TGCCTTCAGAGGCTTGATCCCACCATTGGGTGGGATTGATCTGTCCGCAATCCTGGCCTTCGTCGCCCTGAATCTGCTGCAGCAGCTGCTTCTGAATGCCAGCTTTGCCTTTTACGCCGAAGCTCTGCCTTACTGAATCCTGATTGGTGAGTCAACAGACTCACTGAATCGATTGTTCAAGAGGCAATAATTCATCTTCGACACCCGCTCGCGTTCGCACTGGAGCTGTGAAGCCCCTTGCTCTGGCGTTACGCACATCAAAGGGCCCAGGGGTGCCGGCTGGTACTGATAGACGCAAGGCAAAGGGATGGGTTCCGGGCTTCACATCCCCGATCGATCCCACCCTGGTTCGATTCGGCAGAACGGGTTCACCGCTGGCATCGAGGATGCGGGCAAAAACGTCCGTATCGACCACCGCCTTGCGAGCGGGGTTGTCGACCATGCCACTCAGCACAAAGCAGCTGGCACCCATCGGCCTGGCGAAATCGGGTTGATTGCCGGGGTCCTCGAGGCCACAGGGATCGAGGCTGACCCCGGAGAGTTTCAGCTCGGCGGCCCATGCCGGGCTGACGATCACGAGGGAGAGCAGCAGCGCCAGCAGGGCAGTCCGTAAACGAGCAAAGATCACGTTGATGGTTTCGGTACTGATTGCATGTACCGAGGACAGGTGTGACATCCAACCTATTCAGGCCAGGAAAGGGACGGACTCAAGCCGGTTCATCCCCCACACCGCCGTCCCCGCGCTGCAAAGATCGGAGGCTGGAAGCACCTCATGGATGCCGCTGAGATCCCTGGTCAGACAGCTGCAGGTCTCTGCTCTCAGTGGAGAACTGCTGGAGCGTTCCAGACGCACGGACCGCCTGTTGATGCGTGGGGCCGGGCGATGCAGCCGAGCCCTGATCGCCAGTGCCCTGGCCCGCAGAGATCAACGCCCCCTGCTGGTGGTGGTGCCCACCCTGGAGGAAGCGGGACGCTGGACGGCCCTGCTCGACCTGATGGGCTGGGACAGCGCTGGGCTGTACCCAACAAGTGAGGGATCTCCCTACGAGCCATTCGATCCCACCAGCGAAATCATCTGGGGACAGCTTCAGGTGCTCAGCGACCTGCTTGGCGATCCCGAGGGTGTCAACAAGGCGATTGTGGCGACGGAGCGATGTCTCCAACCCCACCTGCCACCTCCACAAGCACTCGCGGATCAATGCCGCACCTTGAAACGTGGCGACGAAATCGACCTCGAACAACTCGGCGAACGACTGGCCCATCTCGGATATGAACGGGTCTCGTCGATCGATCAGGAGGGCACCTGGAGCCGACGAGGGGACATCGTCGACATTTTCCCGGTCAGCAGCGAATTGCCAGTGCGTCTGGAATTCTTCGGAGAGGAGCTCGACAAACTGCGTGAGTTCGACCCCGCCAGCCAACGCTCCCTCGATGCGATCGAGCAGCTGCGGTTAACGCCGACCGGCTTCAGCCCACTGATCGCTGACCGGCTCCGAGATCAGATGCCCGAGGGGCTCGAGAGGCTTCTGGGGGAACAGGCGACAGAGATCCTGCTGGAGGGAGGCACCCCTGAGGGAATGCGTCGCCTCATGGGATTGGCATGGAATCAGCCAGCTTCACTGCTCGACTACCTACCGGAGCGGTGTTGCATCGTCATCGATGAGCGACGTCACGGCCTCGCTCATGGGCAGCAATGGCTGGATCATGCGACGGAGCATCATCAGGAGATGGCAGCTGAACTGGGGTTCAGCGAGGACGAACGGGACCGTCTCTGGCCTGGCGTGCTGCATCGAGACATCGCCGAGGCTTATCAAACAGCGGAGGCCTTTGAGGGCTTTGACCTGGCGGAGTTGCTCGAGGAGGACGCGCACCCCAACAGCTTCGACCTGGCCAGCCGACCGGTGCCGGCTTACCCCAACCAGTTCGGCAAGCTCGGCGAACTGATCAAGGGCTATCAAAAGGACAAAACCGCCGTCTGGCTGGTGTCCGCACAACCGAGCAGAGCCGTGGCGTTGCTCGAGGAACATGACTGCATCAGTCGTTTTGTTCCGAACAGCGGCGATGCTCCGGCGATTGAGCGGCTGATTCAACAGAACACGCCGGTGGCTCTCAAGACCCGGGGCAGTGCCGAGCTGGAGGGAGTGCAGTTGCCGGCCTGGCGCGTCGCCCTGGTGACCGATCGGGAATTTTTCGGCCAGCAGTCGCTGACGTCAAGCGGATACGTCCGTCGGCGCCGCAAGGCAGCCAGCCGCACTGTCGACCCCAACAAAATGCGTCCCGGCGACTTCGTCGTGCATCGCAATCACGGCATCGGACGCTTCAAGACGATGGAAAAGCTCGCCGTATCGGGCGACATCCGCGACTACCTGGTCGTGCAGTATGCGGATGGAACGCTTCGGGTCGCTGCAGATCAGCTGGGAAGCCTTGGTCGATACAGGGCCACCAGCGAAACGCCCCCCCAGCTCAGCCGAATGGGTGGATCGGCCTGGACCAAGGCCAAGGAACGAGCCAAGAAAGCCGTTCGCAAGGTCGCGATGGACCTGGTGAAGCTCTACGCGGAGCGACATCAGGCCAATGGCTACGCCTTTCCCGTCGATGGACCATGGCAGATCGAACTTGAAGAGTCGTTTCCCTTCGAACCGACTCCTGATCAACTCAAAGCCACGGCTGATGTGAAACGCGACATGGAGAAACCGGAGCCGATGGACAGGCTCGTATGCGGAGACGTGGGCTTCGGTAAAACCGAGGTCGCGATCCGCGCCATTTTCAAGGCGATTACGGCGGGAAAGCAGGTGGCCATGTTGGCACCAACAACCGTTCTGGCCCAGCAGCACTGGCGCACCCTGAGCGAACGCTTTGCGCCCTATCCGATCAAAGTGGCCTTGTTGAACCGTTTCCGAACAGCCTCGGAACGGAAAGGCATTCTTGATGGCCTCAAGACCGGCACGGTGGATGCGGTGGTGGGGACCCATCAGTTGCTGGGCAAAGGCGCAGCCTTCAACCAACTCGGCTTGCTTGTGGTGGATGAGGAACAGCGTTTCGGAGTCAACCAGAAAGAGAAAATCAAGGTCTTGAGAAAAGACGTCGACGTGTTGACGCTGTCGGCTACACCGATTCCTCGAACGCTCTATATGAGTCTCTCCGGAGTGCGAGAGATGAGTCTGATCACCACTCCCCCACCGTTGAGACGACCGATCAAAACCCACCTGGCCGCCCTGGATCCCGAAGCGGTCCGCAGTGCCATTCGCCAGGAACTCGATCGAGGCGGCCAGGTGTTTTATGTGGTGCCCCGGGTGGAGGGCATTGAGGACGTGGCTGCCTGGCTTCGCGGCATGCTTCCCGGTCTGAAGCTCTTGGTGGCGCACGGCCAGATGGCAGAGGGTGAGCTGGAGAGCGCCATGGTGGCGTTCAATGCCGGCGAGGCAGATGTGATGCTGTGCACCACGATCGTGGAGAGCGGTCTCGATATCCCTCGGGTGAACACGATTCTGATCGAGGACTCCCATCGATTCGGACTGGCCCAGCTCTATCAGTTGCGAGGACGAGTCGGTCGCAGCGGCATTCAGGCCCATGCCTGGTTGTTCTATCCAGGCAATGCCTCCCTGAGCGATAACGCTCGTCAACGTCTGCGGGCTATCCAGGAATTTGCCCAACTGGGCAGTGGCTACCAGCTGGCGATGCGGGACATGGAAATCCGAGGTGTCGGCAATCTGCTGGGGGTGGAGCAGAGCGGACAGATGGAGACGATCGGATTTGATCTGTATATGGAAATGCTGCAGGAATCCCTGGCGGAGATTCAAGGGCAGGACATTCCGAGCGTGGAAGACACCCAGGTGGACCTGCAGGTGACCGCCTTCGTCCCAGCGGACTGGATCACCGACCCAGACGAGAAAATTGCGGCCTACCGAGCCGCCGCCGACTGCACAAGTTCCGAAGCCCTGGTGGAACTGGCTGCTGGCTGGGCTGATCGCTACGGCGCACTACCCGGAGCTGTGCAGTCCCTCCTGCAACTCATGGAACTCAAGCTGCTGGCCAAACGCTGCGGTTTTTCCAGGATTCGGCCGGAAAAGCCAAACATCGCTCTGGAAACACCGATGGAGGAACCGGCGTTCCGCATGCTGCGACAAGGCCTTCCGCAGCATCTCCACGGACGCCTGGTGTATCAAGCCGGAAGTGGGATTCTCCACAAGGTCATGGCCCGTGGTCTTGGCGTGTTGCCGATGGAGAAGCAGTTGGAGCAACTGATGGAATGGCTCAAACAGATGGCGGCTCAGATACCCGATCTCGATGGACGAACTGCCGGCGAAGCGGAGGCAGACCAAAAGCGGCAGAACGACCAGGTGCTGCGGGTGTGACGGCGTAGTCCGATTTCTGAGAAAAACTCCACAAGTCCGCAAATCTTCGTTACATTGGCACCACTCAGACGTGGAGAGATGGGCGAATTCATTGAGCTGGGCACCACATCAGGTCCGATAGGACTAGTTAGTGGCTTGTTTTGCCTCAGCGCTCTCGGTCTCTTTGCCGTCTTTCAGACAGGCCAAAGCGATGACGACGATTCCAACGACGGTGGCGGTGGCGGCGGCCTGATGCAGCCAATCTCCTGACTTGAGCTCTGGCTCGTAAAAAGCATCTCAAACGCAGAAGAAATAGCTCCAGTCATCTTTGGTCACGACTGCATAACAGCCCAGTGATTATTCCCATTGTCGTCTGAATCAGGATGTAAATAGCTCAATTTCTGATTGATGAAGCGACTGAATACGTGTTTGCTACTGACCGTTGCAGCTGCAGGTTTAGGTCTTACTCCATCGGAATCAAAAGCCAGTCGCTGGTCTGATGTAGACGCACTTCGGCTTCGGCTTGAACGCAATGGTGTTCGGGTGACGCAAGGAGATTGCAAACGCGGACTACAAGGAGCTTATGACTCAAGACGAAATTATCTAATCGTCTGCAGAGCGCATCGAACGCCTGGTCAAGTCTGGAACACCCTGGCCCATGAAGCTGCCCATCGGATGCAGGATTGCGCCGGTGGATTGATTTCACGGCCAGAGCATGTTCAAGCCATGGTGAATACCTTGTCTCGCTATTCACCTCAGGACATTGCATCGCTACGCGCCTACCCACGCTCGCAACATCGCATTGAAATTGAAGCAAGGTACACAGCGAAGTTGCCACCCCAACAGGTGATGCAATTATTTGATCGCTACTGCTCAGGCCCTCAACGACAGGGCTTCACAATAGCTGGATATTCAAAAAAAGTCCATGGGGAAGGAGGTGTTGCAATGTCCTCAAACGATCAAACCAAACCAGACTTCAGTCTCGAACCCATCAAAACCTGGCTTTCGAGCTTACTGACATCATTCACCACGGTGTTCGCCTGAGACTGCCGGGTCAGAACCCTTTTCCTGACAAGCAGATAACCTCTCCATTGTTGAAGAGTTTACGGGCAGAAGAAAGCGATAGCCAGAACAAAGTGACGTCAAAAACACTGCCTGAAAAAACGACTATTTGTGGCAGATCGCCGCATATGCCCAATGGCAGCGATGAGCAGATTGATTCCCAACATTTTTAGGATCAAGTCAGCTCACACCACCGGATCTGCTGGGTTAATACCCATTAATCCGAAATTTTATCATTGACAGATCCCATGGACATGGTTCAACAGCCCCACGCCGTCATGCAAGCAAATCAAAGCAGCGAATAAGACATGCCCCCATCATCTAATTGCACTGCAATCAAAAAAATCGACCTGGCAGAACAATGTCATCAGATGTCTCCAGGTGCTGTGCACCCAGATGGAGCTTTCTCACCGAACAAGCGAATCAGCTCGATCGTTGGGACACCACGAACAAGCTCTGCAAGACATCAAGCGATCATATTCAGGGCCAGTTGGATCTGGTCACAGCTTTGTTGCAATTAGCGCGCATCAAGACATTCCAAAAGTGACAACCTGGAACTGACATACCAAGAAGACGCCAACTTTTTATGGAATCACTTTTAATGCAACTAGCAATGGCTGCCCTGTCCCAGTTCGGCGGTGGCGGATTGGGTGGCAATGGCTTTGGAGGAGGCGGCATGGGACTGCCTTTGGGCGGCGGTTACGGGATGCCGACGCGCCCCCAGCCGATTGCCTATCCCCAGGCCCCGGTGATGAGGCCCGCACCTGCTCCGATCCAAACCCAGGGGCCAGCCATGCAGGCCAGCACCCTGGCCGCGACAACCTGTCTGCTCAGGAACGGTGAGCTGAGCAGGAGGCAGGCCATGACGATGCTGGATCGGCAGGGGCAGAGGATGGGATGGGCTCCGGGTTGGGGACGCTCGATTCCCGTCAGCGTTGTTGATCGCACCATCGCTGGTGCTGGAGGCTGCCAGGCCCTGTTAGCCAGCATCAGAAACGGACGTCAGCCAGGGGTGACCCAGGTTGCCGGCAGCGGTATGGGAAGCCGCAGCCAGCAGGAGGGTTTCGGGTTGTATCCCTACCGCTGAAACGCGGATAAGAGGTTGGCGCTGGTCGGGTCGTAGGTCTGGCCAGCACTGGCTTGTCCCAGAATTCTGATCAGTGTTGTTTCAGCAACTCTGTACTGGCTATCGCGACCCGTACCGAGATCATCTGCGGTGATCGATCGGATTTCATCCTCAGTCATCGTGGCCTGAACATCAGGCTCGATGCCGTTTTGGTGGATGTCACGTCCACTGGGGGTGAGGTATTTGGCGATGGTCACGGTCATCCCCGAGCCATCAGCCAAACCGCGGACGGACTGCACAAGGCCCTTACCAAAGGTCTTCATCCCCACGAGCTGAGCGCGGTCGTTGTCCTGCAGGGCACCGGAGAGAATTTCGCTGGCGCTGGCCGAGCCCTCATTGACGAGGATCACCATTGGTTTGTCGGTGATGGCAGACCCCGTCGCCCGTCGAACATCGCGGATACCTTCCCGCGTCCGCGTGCTCACGATGGTTCCTTCATTCAGCCACTGCCGGGCAATGTCGACGCTTGCCTCCAGGAGGCCGCCGGGATTGCTCCGGAGATCCAGCACATATCCCTGTGCCCCTTCCGATTCCAGCTCACGAATCGCGTCTCGCATTTCACGCGAGGCGTTGGCATTGAACTGTTTCAGCCGGATGTAGCCGATCTTGTTGCCGTTGGGCGCCGTATTCAGAGAGGTGTCAACGGAATTGATTTCAATGCGTGCACGAACCAGTGGCACGTTCAGGACCTGACCCTTGCGGCGAAGCCCCAACTCAACCTTCGAGCCTTCCGGTCCACGGATCAGCTTCACGGCATCGGCCGTGCTCATGCCTTTTGTGGACTTGCCGTCGATGGTGACGATCACGTCCTGGGGCTGGACGCCAGCCTTCGATGCCGGTGTGCCTTCAATCGGAGACACCACCGTGAGCTCCTTGGTGTCCTTATCCAGTGAGAGCTGAATCCCCACACCCAGGAGTTCCCCGGACGTGTCGATCTGCATCTCCTTGAATTCCTTCGGATCCAGGAAGCGCGTATAGGGATCCTTCAAGCTGGCGAGCATGCCCCGGATCGCCTCGTAAGACTCGCCGGTGCCCGAATAGGACTTAGCCAGTAGTTGACGACGCAGCTGCTTCCAGCGATCCGGCGAATAGGACACGCTCGAATCAAGAAAATCGCGGTAGACGATTTGCCACACCTGATCGATCACCTCTTTGGGGCTGTCAGTGATCGAGCCACCGGACGCGCTCGGCAGGCTGAGGCTCGGCTGCGCCACCGTCACCGCGGTGGCCACACCAGCGAGACCAAGCACCACCAAAAGAGGGCCAGAACGAAGCAGCGAACCCAGACGGATGGGACTGGGCATGCGCCCTCGTAATCGGTTCTTTACGTTAACGAGTTGGGGCGGGATCTACCCAACGCCCATCCTCTTTGATCAACTGGATCAGGGCCTCAACACCTTCGGCCTCGGGAACTTTGCGGATCTCTTCGCGCCCGCGGTACAGCGCAATCACCCCAGGGCCTCTGCCGACGTAGCCGTAGTCGGCATCAGCCATCTCACCGGGACCATTGACGATGCAACCCATCACGGCGATGTCCAAGCCTGTGAGGTGATCAGTAGCCGAACGAACCTGCTTCAGCACTTCCTCAAGGTTGAACAGGGTGCGGCCGCAGCTTGGGCAAGCCACGTATTCCACCATCGTCTTGCGCAGTCCCAGTGCCTGAAGAATCGAGTAGCAAACTGGGATTTCACGCTCTGGAGACTCGGTCAGCGATACGCGGAGCGTGTCTCCCAGACCGTCCGCCAGCAGGGTGGCAATGCCCGCCGTGCTCTTGATCCGGCCGTAATCACCATCGCCGGCTTCCGTGACGCCGAGGTGCAGGGGGTAATTGAATCCGGCCTCATCCAGCGTGTCCGCCATCAGGCGATAAGCCGCCAGCATCACAGGCGCGCGCGAGGCTTTCATCGACACAACGATGTTGTGAAAATCGAGGTCGTCGCAGATCCGAACGAACTCCATCGCCGACTCCACCATTCCCTTGGGGGTGTCTCCATAGGTGAACAGCATCCGCTCCGCCAGCGATCCGTGATTCACACCGATCCGCAGGGCTTTGTTCTGATCACGCAGCAGGGTGACCAGGGGTTCGAACGTCTCGCGGATCTTGGTTCCAATGGCTGCGAACTCTTCAGCCGAGAAGTCCTGACGGTTGGGATCGGGCTTGTCAAAGACGAACAAGCCCGGATTGATCCGCACTTTGTCGACGTGCTGCGCAACCTCCATGGCGATCCTGAGGCCGTTGTGATGCACGTCCGCCACCAGGGGAACCATGCAGCCTTGCGCCCGCAAGGAAGCGCGGATCTCACCCATCGCCTTGGCATGGGCCATGGAGGGCGTGGTCACACGAACGATCTCACTGCCGGCCTCAGCAAGCCGCAGGATGCCCCCCACAGCTGCCTTGATATCGAGCGTGTCCTCATTGATCATCGACTGCACCACCACTGGGTGCTCGCTGCCGATGGGAATGTCACCGACCATCACGGTGCGGGTGACCCGGCGGTTGATCTGGGTGTCGTAGCGACGGTCCACAACGGCCGCTGTGGTCGGCAGGGTGGCGGTCATGGCGGATGTTGCCGCATGCAGGTCAACGTTCGCACAGGCGACGCCGAACCGCGCTGAAATCAGCGCGGGTTAGATCGAGGGGGGCACCGGGATCGCTGGAGGGATTGCGCAGCAGATAGGAAGGATGGAAGACCGGCATCACGGCTCTCTGGTTCCAGCTTTGCCAGCGCCCCCGCAGCTGGCTCATCCCACCCTTGATCTGAAGGATCGCTTCTACAGCCGTTGCACCAGCCAGCACGATCACCTCAGGATTCACCAGATCCAGCTGCAGATCGAGCCAGGGTCGACAGGCCGCCAACTCACTGCGCTTGGGGCGTCGATTCTTGGGCGGACGGCACTTCACCGCATTGCAGATATAAACGTCACGCTCGAGATCAAAGCCAACCTCCTTCAAGAGACGATCCAGGGCCAAACCGGAACGCCCCACGAACGGTTGACCGGTGGCGTCTTCACGAGCCCCTGGCGCTTCTCCGATCACCATCAAAGGCGCCTCGGTATTGCCGCGCGCAATCACAACCGTCTGCCGTGTTTCAGCCAGGGAGCAGTCCGTGCAGCTGGAACAGCGCTGAAGCGCCTCGTCCGTCATGAGACGTGAGGTGTCGCTCATCAGCCTGTACGCGTCGCCGCAGGAGCAATTGGAACAACGATCAAACAAGTGTTGCCCTCAGGATCCTGCAACCAGCACTCCGCGCCGAAGCGTTCAAGGCGTGGATCCTCCACCACCTCAGCTCCGATTCTCTGCAGCTCTGGCAGCAGGCAATTGAGTCGCTCCAGCGGAGTTTGGCTGGCATCCAGGCGCAAACAGATCGAGAGACAGCGGCCTCGCTCCGGGAAGGGACGGGACCGAGACGGGCGATAGATCTCTAGTGCCACACCCTCGGCCAGCACGAGGGTCCAGTGCTGATCTGAGAAGCCCTGTTGGGCCTCCCGGTTCAGCACCGTTTCATAAAACAGTTTCAGCTGCCCAGGCTCATGGGAGGCCAACACCCAGCTGATCTGCGTTGGATTCATGGCTGAAGCCGAAGGAAGGGTGATCTGCGACACCACGTGAGGCAGGATGAGATTTTGAAGCGCACCGGGGGTGGTGCGTTGCCGATGCCCAGTCCGTTAGCCCTTTCCGATCGAGCCAAGTCCCTCAGGCCCTCCCTCACCCTGGAGATCTCGGCACGGGCGAAGGCGTTGAAGAACGCAGGACAGGATATTTGCAGTCTGAGTGCTGGCGAGCCGGATTTTGATACCCCTGATTTCATCGTTGAAGCCACTCAGCAAGCGTTGCGTGATGGCATTACGCGCTATGGGCCGGCCGCGGGGGATCCGGAGCTGAGAACCGCTGTGGCGGAAAAGCTGACGAGGGAAAACGGTATCCCCACGTCATCCGCCCAGGTGCTGATCACCAACGGCGGCAAACAAGCGATCTACAACCTGTTCCAGGTGCTGCTGAATCCTGGAGATGAAGTCCTGATTCCCGCGCCTTTCTGGCTGAGCTATCCCGCCATCGCATCAATGGCGGGAGCTGAATCACGTTTGATTCCATCCCTGGCCAGAGAGGGATTCCGTCTGGATCTCGAGCAACTCGAACAAGCCATTACAGCCAGAAGCAAACTTCTGGTGATCAACAGCCCAGGCAATCCAACAGGACGGGTGATGGACCGTTCCGAGCTGGAACAGATCGTGGCCCTGATGCATCGCCATCCCCAGCTGTCTGTGATGAGCGATGAGATCTATGAATATCTCCTGGCCGAAGGCCAGACACACTGCAGCGTTGCCTCACTCGACACGAGCCTGGCCGATCGCTGTTTCACCGTGAACGGCTTCGCCAAAGGTTGGGCCATGACGGGCTGGCGGCTTGGGTATGTGGCTGGTGCTGAATCGGTGATTAAGGCGGCGACAGCGCTTCAGAGCCAGAGCACAAGCAACGTCTGCAGCTTTGCTCAGCGCGGCGCACTGGCGGCACTGCAGGGGTCGAGACAGTGCGTTGAATCCATGGCCGACAGCTACAACCGCCGGCGCCGTTTGCTGAGCGAAGGGCTGCGCACAATCGACGGCATCACCCTGTGCGATCCCCAGGGAGCCTTCTATGCGTTTCCCCAGTTGCCCCAGGGAAGCGAGGATTCGATCGCTTTCTGTCGCCGTGCACTGGACGAGCAGGGGCTCGCTTTGGTTCCGGGCGCCGCCTTCGGAGATGACACCTGCATCCGCATGTCGTGCGCTGTATCGCGTGAGACGATCGAGGACGGTCTAAGGCGATTGCGCAGCTTGCTCAACAACCGCTGAACCGACCCACCAAAACCACCCTCAAAATGCCCACCCGAGAACGTCGGGCCGTGGTTCTCACCGGACTGATCCTCAGTCTCGGAATCACGGCCTCAAGCACCTCCGCTGGCCAAACCCTCAAAGTCGGTGCCATTCCGGATCAGAACCCGGAGAAACTGAATCGTCTTTATGGGTCTCTCGCGCAGGAGCTCAGCGCCAAGCTGAACGTCCCAGTCCGTTACGTCCCGGTTAGCAACTACGCCGCCGCCGTCAGTGCCTTCCGCACCGGCAGCCTTGACCTGGTCTGGTTCGGTGGCCTGACCGGCGTTCAGGCACGCCTTCAGACCCCCGGTGCACGGGTTCTGGCGCAACGGGACATCGATGCCCGTTTCACCAGCGTGTTCATCGCCAACGGCAGCAGCGGCCTGAGACCGATCAACAGCCAGGATCAGCTGAAGCAACTGAAGGGCAAACGGTTCACGTTCGGCTCGGAAAGCTCCACGTCTGGTCGTTTGATGCCGCAGTACTTCATGAAGCAGGCGAGCGTCACCCCCGCTGATTTCGCCGGTGGTCGACCCGGTTTCAGCGGCAGCCATGACGCCACCATCGCCATGGTACAAAGCGGTGCATACCAGGCCGGTGCTCTGAACGAGCAGGTCTGGTCCAGCAATGTGAAGGCCGGCAAGGTTGACCCCAACAAAGTCCGCGTGATCTGGAGGACGCCGACCTACCCGGATTACCACTGGGTCGCACGTCCCGGCCTTGATCAGCGTTTCGGCAGCGGCTTCACGGAACGCATCCGCACCACACTGATTGGCCTGAAACCGGACACGGCCCGTCGCCGTGACGTGCTCGAGCTATTTGGAGCCAAACGCTTCATACCGGCCAAGGCGTCCGACTATGCGGCGATCGAAAAGGTGGGACGTCAGCTGGGCAAAATCCGGTGAATGGCGTACTGGAGCTGACGCGAGCAGGCGTCGAAGGACGCCTGAAGCCGTTCAGCCTCCGGATCAGCCTCGGAGAGCGTGTCTGCCTGCTTGGTCGCAGCGGTGCCGGCAAGAGCAGCTTGCTCTCTCTTGCCAATGGCAGTCTTCAACCGGATCAAGGAACCGTTCACTGGAACGGGACTGCCGTGCATCGGCTGTCCAGGAATCAGCGGCGTGCGATCGGCACGCTCTGGCAGGAGCTTCTGCTCGTGGAAGAACTGAACGTGGCACGCAACATCAACGCAGGAGCTCTCGGCCGCCATTCACTGCTGTGGGCTCTTCGCAACCTGCTAAGCCCGCTGGCCCATGGGGACTGTCTTGCAGTGATGCAGCAGGTGGGACTGGAAGCCGAACTGCTCGAAACACCTGTGGCCCAGCTGTCCGGTGGTCAGCGTCAACGCGTTGCCCTGGCAAGACTGCTGCGTCAGCAACCGTCATTGGCACTGGCGGATGAACCTCTCTCGGCGCTGGACCCACGGCTCTCTGAACAGGTTCTGGAACAGCTGCTGGCACTGCCTGGTTGTGTGGTGAGCCTGCACCGCCCCGACCTGGTCCGACATTTCGACCGTGTGCTCGGATTACGCGACGGCCATCTGGTGATGGATCAACCCAGCGGCAATCTGCATCCTGAGGACCTGCAATGGCTCTATCAGGACGACTGAAGCCAGCTCTGCCACTGCTGCCGCTGCTGCCGGCGCTGGTGTTTCCACCACTGCTCATTCAGATGCTGGGTGATCTGCACGGTGGCGGGCTGACCCTGCTGAGCCAGTTCGTGGTGGCCGCATTTCAGCCATCTCTGGATCCGACGGTGCTCTCCGCACAGGTCACTGGGCTCCAGATCACTCTGATCACGGCCTTGCTCTCCTGGAGTCTCAGCTGCGTCGTGGGCGTTCTGCTCGGACTGATCAGCTCACGAACGATCTGGGTCCTGGTCTCCGGCACTGCAGGAGCATCCCGCTGGATCAGACGGCTGCTTTCCCCCCTGCGATCGCTGCATGAGCTGATCTGGGGTCTGCTGCTGCTGCAGATCTTCGGACTCAGCAGCTGGGTGGCCGTCATGGCCATCGCTTTGCCCTATGCGGCCTTGATGGCACGGGTGGTGGCAGACCAGATCGACAGTCGTGATATCCCAGCCATGAAGGCCTTGCGCAGCAATGGGGCTGGAACGATTCCCACGCTGATCACCGCACTGCTGCCGTCGTTCGCAGAGAGCCTCAGTCACCACATGGCGCACAGACTCGAATGCGCTCTGCGATCCGCACTGCTGCTCGGGGTGTTCGGACTCGGTGGGCTCGGGACCGACCTGGCCCTGAGCATGCAGTCGCTGCAATTCAACGAGCTGTGGAGCGGTCTGTGGCTCCTGGCGATGGCGATGGGATCACTCGAAGTTCTCACCCATCGACTGGGTGTGAAGCTGATCGGAGCCCTGATCCTGCTGGCTCCCGGTGTTGGCGCTGGCTGGGGGCGACTGCTCGCGATGGATCTCTCGATGCCACAGCTGATGCTTCCCCTGACGGATCTCTCCGGCAGTGGAGCTCTCAACGCTGCCATCGAAGCCCTGCCAACAGCCCCCTGGCTCACGCTGATCGGGTCAACGATCTGGCTCACCGCCCTGGCGGCTGCCGTCGCCATCGGCGGACCACCCCTAGGCCTGTTGCTCTGGCCAGGGCGCTATGGCGTTGTGATGCAGCGTGTCAGTTGGGGGTTGATGCGCCTGTTCCCGCCACCCCTGACGGCACTGCTTCTGCTGCTGCTTGCCAAACCAAGCCTGGGACTGGCCGCCATCGCTTTGGGGCTGCATCACCTCGGGGTGATGGGACGCGTGCTGCAGGACGAACTCGACAGCCGCAGCAACGCCACCCGAACGGCCATGCAGTGCAGCGGTGCATCCCAGCGCCTCTGCTGGCTTTATGGAGACCTGGCTGGCGCGAGTCGCAATTACCTCGCCTATGCCGCCTATCGCATGGATGTGATTCTGCGCGATACTGCCGTGGTGGCCCTAGTGGGAGGAGCCGGGCTGGGCTGGCAACTGCGGGAATCGCTGACGTCCTTTCACTGGGCTCTGGTGATCTGGCTCGTTCTTGCCTATGCCCTGCTCACCATGGCCGGTGAGATGGTGAGTGAGCGACTGCAAAATCACTGGGCCTGCGAAGCTGGCGGGCTGTGAACACCTGATCAGGTGATGACGCTTGCCCCGCGACAACTCGTGGTGCTGGGTGACAGTGGCGTGCACGGCTGGGGAGACCGCGAGGGCGGCGGCTGGTGCCAGCGGCTCCGGCTGCAGTGGATGGGCCTGCCTAAAACGCCGGTGGTCTATGGCCTTGGAGTGCGCGGCGATGGATTGGAGCGTGTAGCGGCGCGCTGGCGATCGGAGTGGTCCTGTCGTGGTGAATTGCGTCGCCATGTCCCCGATGGCGTTTTGCTGAGTGTCGGCTTGAACGACACGGCACGGGTGGGGCGTGTTGACGGCCGGCCCCAACTCAGCCTGGAAGGCTTTGGTTTTGGCATGGCTCGGCTGCTGGAGGAGATGCGTCAGAGCTGCAGCGCTCTGGTGCTTGGGCTGACGCCGGTTGATGAGCAGGTGATGCCCTTTGCCAATTGCCTCTGGTACAGCAATCGGGACATCGAGCGCTACGAAGCCGCCCTCGGCGAGGTCTGCCATGACGCTGACGTGCCATTTCTGCCGTTGCATCAGGCGATGCGATCGGATCCTGCCTGGCTGAGCTGGATCGAACCCGATGGAATCCACCTCAACGCCGATGGCCATGCCTGGATCCACCGTCAAGTTCGGGAATGGACGGCACTGCTGGCCTGGGCCCAGCTGGACACCACCGCCGATGTGTCTGTCCGCTAGCTCTCAAATCAAGTAACGAGCCGGAGGGCACCTGAGTGCCGAATCCAGGCACCTGGGTGTGCAGCCTGCGAAGCCAGCCAGGGAAAGGCTGTGGGGGACTGAAGTTTTCCCATGAACCGATCCATTCGCAAAATCATCCGTCAACGCCGCGAAGCCCATCGCGGTCTTGATCCAGTCACCACCAAACGCAATCAATCTCTGCTTGAACATCTCGGGCTGGCCCACCTCGCCGCACGACGACAAGCCAACAAAGGATGCGAGGACTTCGACGATCTCCTCCAGGAGTCCCGCATTGGCGTTCTGACAGCCATCGAGCGCTTTGATCCTTCTCGTGGGTTTCAGCCAAGCAGCTATCTGATCAGCCGCGCCACAGGACAGATCCTCCACTACCGCCGCGACCGGGCGGAATGCTTTCGAATTCCCTGGCGCCTGCGTGATCTAACCGTGAAATGCGCGCGACTCCAGCAGGAACAAGAGGCGATCGGCAAGCCACGGCTCTCTGAGCAGGAGCTGGCCGTGCAGCTTGGCGTCAGCACTGAACGCCTGCGACAGGCCCAAGAGGCCGTTCGGATGGCGCGTCTGGGGAGGCTTGATCAGAACAGCGATAGCCGTGGAGAGCAGACCGCAAGCTGCCAACTCGAACAGCTCGAACAACCCGAGGATGTCCAAGACCACCAAAGGGACTGGCTACTGAAGGTGTTCAACGATCTTGAGCCCAATCAGCAGGAATGGCTGCGTGGCTACTTCATCGAGCGCATGAGCCTTGTGAGCATGAGCCGCTGCTTTGGCGTCAGTCGAGCCCGGATCAAATCCGGCATCCAAGACGCTGTGAAACAGCTGCAGCGATGGGCTAGGCGAGATGGAGAACTGCTGCCAGCAACATGGCAAGTGCTGCGGCCAGCAACGTCTGCAAGGCATTCACGAGCTCATTGCTGAGCCAGCTGAAGCGGTCCTGGGCGACAGCGCCCAGGACACTCTCCGCGAGGGTGGCCTTCAGCCCCACACTCGCCACCAAAATCCAGCAAGGCCAGTTGGGGAGAAAACCCAGAACACCCATCACAACAGTCATCAACACGCTGCCGACGCCACTGGCGAAGGTGCCTTCGAGACTGATGGCTCCCTCAGTTCCAGGCGCAACAGGCTTAAGGGTGGTGATCAGCACGGTGGTGCGGCCCCAGCGTTTGCCGATCTCACTGCCAAACGTATCCGCCAACTTGGCCGAGAAACTGGCGGCGAAGCCGATCAGGAGAAGGGAGCGCGGCTCAACACCAGCACCGATCAGCAGGGCAAGCACTGCACCTGTGGCTGCGGAGCCCCAAACATTCTCCGGCCCGCGTTGCCCCCCGCGAGCCTCTGCCAGCCCGCGTTGCTGCTTGTTCTGCCAACCCAGCTTGGTCACCAGACTTCCCAGCACCAGATAAGCCACTACCGACAGCCAACCGGTCCAGCCGATTCCTCCCCAAAGAACCGTGCCGAGGATGCCGGCATGGACCCATCCAGCTCGGGTCAGCACGGATGTGGTTTGCGCAAACGAGATCAACACCGCATTGATCAGCAGTGCCGTCAGCCAGGCCATCACAGGGATCAAGAGGCTTTGGAGATTACGGCGATTCCAGAGGCCCCCGTGGGACAGCCTTGTGATCCAAGCGGTAAATAATGTGTCACCTCTTTCGCGAAAGGCCCTGTTCCGCAGGGGCTGAGGAGAAGATGGGCCCCTGTTCGGAGTCCATCGGCATGGTGTTCAACAGGTCCGGTAACGCCGGCTTCTTTCTGACACTTGAGGACACCGACAGCAAAAGTGCCGGTGTGGTTCTGAACCCTGGCGAGCCAGCTGCATCCGAACCGGAGCCGATTGCACCAGCAACGGAAACCCAGCCAGTGGCTGTAGCAACGCCTGCGGCTGTAGCGACGCCTGCTGCGGCCGCCAGTGGGTCTGCTGATCTCCCTGCTGCCGAAGCAGTTGCCACAACAAAAGCAACTGCCACTTCACAAGCAACAACAACAGAAGTAAAAACAACAGGATTTCAAACAACAGCCGAAGCGATCGCTGCCGAGCTGGCTGCAGCCGAGGCTGCCCGTCCTGCTGTTCCCCTCACAACCTTCGCGCCAGACAACCTGATGCCAGGCAGTGCTCTGCGGCAGGGACGACGCCGTCCCGGAGCCAGCATGAAGGGATTCCGGACCATCGCCGGAGATCTGTTCAAGGCCTAAGCGCCCGTTGAGGACCTCTCTTTGCTGCGCGAGCGCCAGCTCACCAGCGTCACCGCGGCACGAACAGCAGCGGTTGAAGAGCGCAGGATCGAGTCTCCCAAACGCACCGGTTGCCAGCCACGCTGATCCGCCAGCTGACGCTCACGCTCGCTCCAGCCACCCTCAGGACCAATCACGATCCAGATCGGACGCGCTCGATCGGCACAGCCCATCAACCAATCTTCAGCACAGGGGACGGTCTCCTCTCGGGTGACAGCAAAACCAACGAGCGCCTCCGTCTCTGGGCACCACGCATCAAGAGAGTTCAGATCCGCCAATTGCGGACTCCAGAGCCGCTCACACTGCTCCACCGCCTCGCGCAGGATCACGCTCCATCGCTGGGGACGATGGTCAGCCTGGACAACGCGTCGATCGCTGGTGAGGGGCTGAAAACGATCCACCCCCAGCTCGCAGCCCATGCGCAGCCAATCCTCCATGCCGCGGCGCATCAGCACGGCCGCAACACCGAGCGGAGGTTCCGGCGCTGGCACCCGCTGGGACAGGTTCTGTCCCGCAGGGATTTCAAGTTGATCCGATCCGAGAAGGCACGCGGTCCAGCATCCCCCCGTGCCATCGACAACAGCCACGGCATCCCCGGAGCGCAGTCGCAGCACACGCCGCAGGTAATGGGATTCGTCCGGCAGGAGTTGAAGCTGCCGCTCCCCGTCGGCCAGCCGATCCAGACGCGCCGGATCAACCAGCAAGCGACGAAGTTCAGCCACCGGCAGGAAACACGCTGTCGGGATGCTCTTCCACCGGCCAGTCCTCGTTGACGCCGCCGACCACAAGCTCCTCGATTTGAACCACGTCGGTATCCAGCTGGCGCAAGGCGTTGATCAACACATCAATGGCGACTCCATCGCTGGTGCCCATATCCATCCAGCAGCGCGCCCATTCCTGCTGGTATTCCAGCTGCCCCATGTTGTGCATCAGGGCCGGCATCACCGACTCAGCATCGTCGTTGTCGTAGCCCATCCAACTCAGATCAGCGCCCTCCTCATGCACCTGGAGGTTCTCCGCATTGAACCCACCCAAACGTCCGATCACGTACCAGCTGTCGAAGATTCCATCGACGTAATTGCGTTCACCCTGACTGGGGACCTCGGCAAATCGAAGCCACAACCAGCAGTTGAAAGGATCGACCTCGCGAAAACGGACGTCCATGGATCCAACGGGCTTTTCGCATCATGGATCAAGCTGTGAATCATGCTTGAACTCGAGCAGCTCCACTACGCGCCTGCGACAGCCGTCGAGCCGATTCTCAATGGCATCCAGCTGAGGGCATCAACCGGACAACCGGTATTGATCGCTGGCGCCAGCGGTTCAGGAAAAACAAGTCTTCTTGATGTGATCAGCGGGCTTGCCGCATGCCGAAGCGGAACCATCCGCTGGCAGGACGAGACGCTGACGCAACGGCAACGCCGGGCGTTATGCGGCATCGTTTTTCAATTCCCGGAGCGCCACTTTCTCGGTCTCACCGTTCATCAGGAGCTGAAACTGGGGCATCGACGTCTGCCTGGAGAACGGCTCGACCAGGTTCTGCACCAGGTGGGTCTGGGATCAATCGATCGATCCATGGCCCCTGAACGATTGAGCGGTGGGCAGCAGCGGCGTCTTTCACTCGCCGTCCAGTTGCTGCGCGGAGCTGAAGTTCTGCTGCTCGATGAACCGACGGCTGGCCTGGATTGGTCGGTCCGGGACGATGTGCTGGATTTGCTGGCAGATCTCTCACGCGAACGGGTGTTGATCGTCGTGACGCACGAGCCGGAGTTGTTCCGGGACTGGCGATGTGACCGACATCGGCTGCAGAACGGACGCCTGAGTCCAATGTCTACATTGCCTCGAGCTGGGGATGGATGATGGCCGACCGTCTGGTGCGGGCAACCGCGGCCGGTGGTGGGATCCGGCTTGTGGCCGTGTCCACCAGGGACACGGTGATGGAGGCAAGGGAACGCCATGGCTTGTCGTACATCACCACGGTGATGCTCGGTAGAGCCATCAGTGCCGGCTTGATGTTGGCCAGCTCCATGAAGGTGCGTCATGGCCGGGTGAATATCAGGATGGGCTCCGATGGACCGATCCGCGGCCTGATGGTCGACGCCGGCAGGGATGGCAGTGCTCGCGGCTATGTAGGGAAGGCTGATCTCGAACTCGATCCGATCGCGGATCGACAGGGGCATTACAGCTTTGATTTCACAGCGGCGGCGGGAACGGGCTACCTGCATGTCATGCGGGACGACGGCCGCGGAGAACCATTCACCAGCACCGTTGAACTGGTCAGCGGAGGAATCGGAGATGACATCGCCTCATACCTGTTGCATTCGGAACAAACACCCTCAGGGGTGTTTGTCGGTGAACGGATCAGCAGTCAGGCCTTGCACTGCTGTGGCGGGCTTCTGGTACAGATCCTGCCCAAGGCCGCGGAGGAACCGGCTCTTGTGGAGCTGATCGACCAACGCTGTCGGGAGATCCACGATTTCAGCGATCGTCTGGCGCATTGCGGAGACAACCTCGAGCAGCTGCTGACCGATGTTTTCCCAGACCTGGATCCTCAACCGCTCGAGGATGTGGAAGCCAGCCAACCCGTTCGTTTTTCTTGCCCATGCTCAAGAACGCGGAGCATCAAGGCCCTGGTCCTGCTGGGTCGTGAGGAATTGGTTGAGATGCTGGAAAAAGACGGTGGAGCTGAACTCACCTGTCACTTCTGCAACACGAAATATCAGATCAATGCCAAGCAGTTGGAAGCCCTGATCGACGAGTTTCCGTCGGTTGCCTAGCCCCTATTCCCCGTGGCAGGACCAGTGGTCCTCGCCAAACCCCTAGGACAGGAAAAGAGAGCCCAGCCACAACAGCAGAACGGCCGGCAAAGCCTGGAGCTGATCCTGCTGGACGGCCAGCGGAAGCCCAGCTTCTGCAGGCAACAGTGCAGTGAACAACGCTCCAAGCAGCAAACCGGCCAAGAGGGTCATGAGGGACCATCCCAGGGCTGGCAAGGCACGACGCCCACGACGCACGTGACTGAGGAAGCTTCCAATCACCCCGAGAGAGAGAACCAGCTGGCTGCTGCCGGGGCTTAAGACCAGAAACAGGAGCGCCAGTGAGCCGGCAACAAGGCGCACGACGAGGCCTTGCCCCTCCACGAGACTCCACTGGGGAGCTAAACCGCTCAAGGACTGGGCCGGATCAGGGAGGTTGGAGCGGAAACGTTGCAGCACCCCAACGCCTGGGAGGGAAACCGCAGGGGATTCCACACCTTTGATCTGCTCCCGCTCCGAAGCGCTGGCGGCAGCCTGGCTGACCTCACCATCCTGACGATTACGAAGCCGGGCCATGAGAACGGCGTCGTAGGCAGCTTCTACCCGCGCCCTCTCCTGGGGATCGTCACCAGCCTCGTTGAGACATCGCTGTCGGGCACTTTGCACAGCTTCAAAGCTGGCACCGGCAGACAATCCCAGGCGACCGTAAGGGTCTCCCGCATTCGGATTTGAGCCAGGGTCGCCTACCGCAGCCATCGCGGCTCATCAATAAACATCACTAGAGCGTATCGACACTTGCTCAGAAGAGGGGTGTTCCGTGACGGAAACCCTCGGAGGATTCCAGGCGACGACGACAGCTGATGGCCTCGGATTGGTTCAGCCAGCGACGTTTTTTAAGAAGCGGCATTTGAGGCGGCAGGTGATAGGCCTCGATCATCTCGATCGGATCGGCACTGCCACGGAAGCAGACATACTCCGTGCCGCCATCCGCACCGGTGCGAAGTAGCCAGAGTGTGTCCAACATTTGAGTCATTCCTAAATGCAGTCTGGCGAGCTCGCCGCGCCGGCGTGGACGCAACGGCGCAATAGAGCGCAAACAAGAACTTGCCTAGACTTAAGGCAGGGTTAAGACTGGGTTATCGACGGGGGAATAATGCAGACGCTTCAACAGCTTCTCGAGCTGATCAAGATCGAAGATCAGGCGCGTCTGTGCGTCTCACGCTCGGAGGCACAGCGCTGCATCAAGCGCGCCGAAGAGGTGCGCCAACAGCTGTGGGGGAGTTCCCAGGCGATTCACTTCACCACGTCCCATCAATGACTCAGCCCTGAAGCAGCCCTGAAGCAGCCCCGTCAGAGGCTGATGGGCTCAACTCCACTCACCACCGGAGCCACATTGCTGAGCTCTAGATCGGGGTGATCGTCTTTCAACTGATTGAGATTCCACTCGTTCTTGAACAGCAACACCGGACGGTTCCAGGCATCACGAACGGTTTTGCAGTTGAAAATCCTGCCAACCGTCTCAAGCGCTGACCAGCCACCGGTCACCCAACGGGCAACCTGAAAGCCCAACGGCTCAAGGCGTGATTCGACGCCGTATTCATTTTCGAGTCGATGCTGCACCACCTCCAGTTGCAGTTGACCCACCGCGGCAAGAATCGGATCGCGTTTGCTTTCATCGGTGTCGTAAAGGATCTGCACAGCGCCTTCTTCCCGGAGTTCATTCACCCCCTTGCGGAAATTCTTGAACGATGAGGGATTGGGGTTTCTCAACCAACTGAAGATCTCCGGACTGAAACAGGGAATCCCTTCAAACTCAACTTTTGAGCCCACGTACAGCGTGTCGCCGATGGCGAACATTCCGGGGTTGTTCAGGCCGATCACATCCCCCGGGTAGGCATCTTCGACAACGGCACGATCCTGTCCGAACAATTTCTGGGGACGTGACAGACGAATGGCCTTACCCGTGCGCGCGTGCTTAACGGTCATGTCTTTTTCAAACCGTCCGCTGCAGACCCGCACGAAGGCAACGCGATCGCGATGGCGGGGATCCATGTTGGCCTGCAATTTGAAGACGAAACCGCTGAAACCGGCTCGCAACGGATCCACCATTCCGTCGCTGCTGGAGCGGGCGATCGGTCGTTGCGCCATCTCGAGGAAGGCATCCAGAAACGGGCGCACGCCGAAGTTGGTCATCGCTGAGCCGAAGAACACAGGCGTCAGCTCTCCGGCGTGAACCGCCTCGATATCCAGTTCAGCCCCAGCAACATCGAGCAGCTCCATCTCTTCAATGGCGAGATCAAGCAGTTCCTCCTCCACCTGCTCACGCAGCAGCGGGTCATCGAGGGTCAACCGCTGTTCGGTCGCCTGCTTGCCCCGTTCGGCCCGACGGAACAGAACCACCTCGCGGCTGCGCCGATCAATCACACCGCGAAACTGCTCGCCACTGCCGATCGGCCAGTTCACAGCCCAGGGGGTTAGCCCGAGCTCGGCCTCGATTTCATCCAGCAGGGTGAGGGGCTCCCGCCCTGGCCGATCCATCTTGTTGATGAACGTGAAGATCGGGATCTGTCGCATGCGACAGACCTCAAACAGCTTGCGGGTCTGAGGCTCGAGGCCTTTCGCGGCGTCTTCGAGCATCACGGCGTTATCCGCCGCCGCAAGGGTCCTGTAGGTGTCTTCCGAGAAATCCTGGTGGCCAGGGGTGTCGAGAAGATTGATGGTGGTGGTGTCGTAATCGAACTGCAGCACGGTGGAGGTGATCGAGATCCCCCGCTGTTTCTCCAGTTCCATCCAGTCAGAGGTCACCTTGCGCTGCTCACCTCTCGCCTTCACGGCACCGGCCTGCTGAATCGCACCCCCGTAGAGCAGAAGCTTTTCAGTGAGCGTTGTTTTTCCCGCATCCGGGTGGGAAATGATCGCGAAATTGCGGCGCCGATCCACGGCCGAGGCCAGCTCTTCGGTGAGCTCGTGATCCGTCGCTGCAGTCGTTCCGCTCATCAATCGCTCTCATTTCACCAAGCCTGACACCACCAGATAACGATCATCCTCCGGCTCAACGGTCCAGCTGCCCAGTCCGGCCTCATGAAGCTGATCCTCCACCTCCTGGATCTCAAAGGCTGCTGCCAAAGAGGCTCTGAAGTCGCGAATCAGCAGGGACGGGGCATCACTGAGATGGCGTTGCTGGAGTTGATCAAGGGCGTCCATGGTCGGCGGGCGGCGCAGGTCCCGGTGCAGCACCCGACAGCCGGGAGCTGCGATCACAGCGGTTGTGCGCCAGAGCAGATCCGGTTGATGGAGGTGGTGCAGAAGGCTGTTGCTCGTCACCAGATCAGCCCGCAGACCATCAAGGCTGCGGAGATCACAGCAGCGGAACTCAACATTGAGAGCCAGTGCCTTGGCGCGGTGCTCAGCCACGGCGAGCATCTCTAATGAACCGTCCACCCCGATGACACGTGCCTCTGGGAAAGCCTTCGCCAGGCGCAACGTGATGTTGCCTGGGCCACAACCGAGATCCACCAGGGTTGGCGTCGGCGGCAAGGCTCCCGTTCGATCGATCAAGCCCGCGAGCAAGCCCAGGGTGTGAGCATCGCCAGCACCGAAATCGGCAGCGGCATAGGCCTGCACCTGCTGCCGCCCTTCCATGAGCTCAGGTTCGGGCTGACGCTGCATCGATGGCTGCCTTACAGAACCTCAGTTTGATCGGTCCACTGCAGATGGTGGTCATGAGGCCTTGCTGCCCCCATCTGTGGCGTTAGTGTTCGAAGACTTCCTGTGCAACGCTGCACGTGACCCTGACCCCGAGCCGCGCCGAGGTCGCTGCAGGCGAAAGCGCCTGCTTCAGCGACTTTCCTGCTACCGCCCCCGCCGCAAATCCGGTTTTTTATCGCACCTACAGCCGTCGCACGCCTGGCGGCCGTGAAAGCTGGGCCCAGGTGGGAGATCGCAACCTTGGCGGTCTGCGCAAGCTGGGAGACCTCAACGATTCAGAGGTGGCTCTGCTGGCCCGGATGCAGACCGAAAAGAAGGCGCTCCCATCAGGGCGTTGGCTTTGGATCGGCGGGACGCCCTGGATCGAGGAGCAGCAGAATTTTTCTGGGGCCTACAACTGCACTTCCACCAACCTGGTGGATTGGGATGCTTTCGGTCTGATGATGGACCTGGCGATGATGGGTTGCGGCACCGGCGCCATCATTGAGCCGCACCTGATCGAACGGCTGCCGGAGGTGCGCAACACCCTGTCCGTGCTGTCGGTCACCGATATCGGCATCACGCCAGCTGGCCAGCGTCAGGACGTCTGCACCCATGAGATCGATGGCAACAAGGTCAGCATCAAGGTGGGCGACACCCGTCGCGGCTGGGTGGACAGCTATCAACTGCTGCTCGAGCTCAGCAGTGATCCACGCTTCGAGTCCGGCGAGGTGGAAATTGAGGTTGATTTGTCCGATGTGCGCCCGGTCGGCGAAACCCTGAAGGGCTTCGGCGGCATGGCCAATCCGGTGAAGCTCAAGGATCTGTATCACCGCATTGCCCGCCTGCTGAACAAAGCGGTTGGCCGCCGCCTCACGTCAGTTGAATGCTGCCTGCTGATCGATGAAGCCGCCGTCACCATCGTGGCCGGCAACATCCGCCGCAGTGCCGGCATGCGCCAGTTCGCTGCCGACGACTCCGCAGCGGCTTCTTCCAAGGACAATCTCTGGCAGCAGGACGATCAGGGCAACTGGCGCATCGATCCCGAGCGGGATGCCCTGCGCATGGCGAACCACACCCGTGTGTATCACACGCGTCCAAGCAAAGAGGTGGTCCTGGCCGCGGTCACCAAACAGTTCCACTCCGGCGAAGGAGCCATCCAGTTCGCACCGGAAGCGATCGCACGCTCCAACGCCGATCTGCTCAGCACCCCCGAGCTGCGCACTGAATTCATCGAGATCTACTGCGACCAGGGTCGTGAGGAAGCCGGCAAGTGGTTACAGCTGAACCACGGCCCCATATCCGATGCCGAACTGGATCACAGGCTGAGCCGCTATGGCCTCAACCCCTGTGGAGAGATTCTGGGAGCGGATTTCCACTGCAACCTGGCGGAGATCCATCTCAATCAGATCGACCCCAGCGATGAAGAAGGCCAGGCCGATGCCTTCCGGGCTGGAGCACTTTCAGTGGCCTGCCTGCTCAACCACCGCTTTGAGGTGGAGCGCTACCGCCAAAGTCGCGCCTGGGATCCGATCGTGGGCGTCAGCTTCACCGGCTTGTTCGACTTCTTTGTGCATGCCTTCGGCACAGAGTGGTTGCGCTGGTGGGAGGCCGGCCGGCCCGAGACGGAAGAAGGCAAGGCGTTCAAGGCGCAGGAGGCCGCCTACCTGAGCCGCTGGAAACAGGTGGTGAACGACACCGTCTGGGATTACTGCGATCGCCACGGCCTGCGCCGGCCTAACCGCTGCACCACCGTGCAGCCGGCAGGCACCAAGAGTTTGCTCACAGGAGCGGCTCCTGGCTGGCATCCACCCAAGGCTCAGCGCTTTATCCGCCGCATCACGTTCCGCAAGAACGATCCGGTTGCGATGGCTTGCATGGATTACGGGTACACGATTGTTCCGTCTCAGTCCGATAAAGACGACCAGGGACGCCTGCTCGACGATCCCTTCGATCCCCGCTGCACCGAATGGCTGGTGGAGATCCCCACCGAAGTGAGCTGGGCCAATCTCCCCGGCGCTGATGCCGTGGACATCAACGGTTTTTCAGCCATGGCGCAGTTCGATTTCTACATGCAGGTTCAGCGCCACTACACGGCGCACAACACCTCAGCCACGATCGAATTCCGCGAGCACGAGATCGAGCCCCTCGCAGACGCCCTTCACCAGGCGATGGAGCAGGGAGAGGGATACATCTCGGCTGCACTGCTGGCACGCTTTGATGCCAATGCAACGTTCCCCCGTCTGCCATTCGAGCCGATCGACGCCGACACCTACGAACAGATGCAAACAGAGGTGATCCAGCGGCGTGTCAGCAGCGATTTCTTTGAAGCGCTGCAGCGGTACGACCAGGGCGAGCTCAACGAAGCCGGCCCAGCGGGCTGTGATTCCGACAAGTGCCTGTTACCCCTGGCCCAGCCCAAGGGCTGAGCCAACCAGTTGACCTAAACTCACGTCAGCACCTGCCAGGCAGGCGCTGACCTCTCTGGAGAGGTGGTCGAGTGGTTTATGGCTCTGGTCTTGAAAACCAGCGTGGGTGCAAGCCCACCGTCGGTTCGAATCCGACCCTCTCCGCTTTCAAATCCGGTCACTGACTGAATGCCCTGTCCCTGACGGGGTTTTTGATTGCTCTGCCATCAACGCAACGATCACATCTGCCTAATCGTTGTGATGGACCACGCTTGGCTAAGCGAGCCGAAACGGTGCAGAGATAACGGCAAGGAATCAACCGAAGCCTGATCGGGTTAAAAGGCAGCGGGGAGACGGTGCAATCACGAGAACAGAACCTTCAAAGGAACCAGCTATAACAATCTTGGGAAGGCTGAAAAGTCTCTCCATTCCGTCACTAATGCAGCAAGTATCGACATTGCTGGGATTGGATCAACAAAGGTTGGAAAGGTGAAGTGAATGAACCTGGAAGCAATGCACTAACGGTGGCCGACGACAACAAAGACACCGCGAAAATATGCCGACTGTACGGCTGAAGAACTTAAAAACATTGCACTAAGTGGAGTAATTGGTGTTTGCTCCAAAAGTCTGGTGGCGCAGAAGTCGGCAGCTGACCACTTAACACATTCAGCCAAGCGACAACAGCAGAGAGTCCTACTGATCGATCCAATGCAGAACGGTCAGAGCAAAGCTGCTAGAGAGAATCGATCGCCATGCACTTCGGAGGATGACTTGCATCTCGACAGCTCACAATACCGTTGCACTCGAGATGAAGATCTTAATTTCACCGCCGTTTAAGATGTGATGACTTCATCGCGCTTTCAAGTTAAACAAAGAGCTTGGTCAATGCCCTTAAAAGCATTTATTCCGATTGACACATCAACATGACATCACCACTCGATATCCCAGCCATCCTGCTTGTGCTTGCAACCTTATTTGGAACGCTTAATTATTGGTTTATAAAGCTTCCGCACACCATTGGGTTGATGCTTGTTGCGCTGGTCGCCAGCCTATCTGTCGTTGCACTTGATCTGATCTTTCCATCGCTGGAAATGAGCACATTAGTGTACAGATTCCTTGAAAATATTGATTTCAATGTCACATTGATGCAGGGAATGTTGTCGTTTCTTCTGTTTGCAGGTTCACTTCACGTTGATTTAGACCAATTACTCAAGAACAAATGGACGATCCTGGCGTTTGCCAGCATTGGCGTCGTTCTGTCCTCAGTCGTGATTGGAGGTGGTTTCTGGCTGATATCAGGAGCAATAGGCCTTTCATTGCCGTTTTTGATCTGTTTGCTACTGGGAGTCATGGTCTCCCCAACAGATCCAGTGGCCGTGCTGGGCGTCTTAAAGACGTTGAAGGTTCCAGCGCCATTGAAAGCAAAAATTGCTGGCGAAAGCCTCTTTAATGATGGGGTCGCAGTGGTCCTTTTCTCGGTTCTAGCGTCATTGGCCTTTGGGAACATCGGCGAGGAAAGCACTGAAGCTGGCTTTCAGCTCACCTCGGCAATCTGGCTACTAATCAAAGAAACCGTGGGTGGTCTTGTGCTTGGCTTGATCTCTGGCTTATCCGCTTTCTGGCTGCTTCGACAGATTGATGATTACGTTCTTGAAGTTTTGATCACACTCGCACTCGTAACGGGTGCTTATTCGATTGCATTGCACCTGCATCTTTCAGGTCCCATTGCCATGGTGATCGCAGGTCTGCTGATTGGCAATCAAGGCACATCACTGGCCATGTCAGAGTCAACACGCTTGCATGTCGAAACCTTCTGGGAGCTGATCGACGAAATCCTCAATTCCATACTGTTTCTGCTGATTGGCCTGAAAATTATTTTCTTGCTGAAACATGCCTCCTATGGAATCAGCTATCCGTTGTTGATCAGTTTATTTGTTGCCATTACTCTTCTTTCAATCATTGCTCGATATCTGGCCATTGCATTGCCTGTGAAGATTAGGTCACTCATATCTGAGGTGAATCCGGGAACAGTACCAATTCTCACCTGGGCTGGAATCAGGGGAGGAGTATCGGTTGCTCTTGCCCTATCACTTCCGAACAGTCCAGAGAGCATATTGCTCCTATTTGTCACCTATTTGGTTGTGCTGTTCTCGGTCACAGTCCAGGGATTAACAATTGAAAACGTTATCAAATATTATTACCCGTAATCAAAAATCAGTTATCGCAACACATACTGCATGCTTGCTAAAAATAAAACACACTGATTCCCGAGCAAAGAAATTGCGAACGAGCCACAAACAGGACAATAAACGGCAAATTGCCAGAGGGTTCTCACCTGGCCATGCATTGATAGACATCAATCTTTTGAGGGCCAGATACACACCACCCCAGTCAGCGATGGCGGGGTTTCTATTGATTAATCTTATGGAAAAGAAAAAGTCAATGCAGAACAAGCGGCTCAAAGCTGCTAGAGAGACAATGTCTGTTTGCAGCTCCAGAATGTCTCGTTCTACCACTGCCTTTACTGCTGCGTTTTCCCTACTGCTGCCTACAGGGCCATGCTTCGTTATCGGGCTGACTCCTTTTGCTGTAACTGGGACTGCGCTGCTGTCAGCTCAGACAGCTTATGCACAGAGCGCTGAGGATTGGAACGAATCAGGCAATGCAAAATTCAGAGAGGGGGACTACCAAGGCGCCATCGCCGACTATACGAAAGCAATTAAGATCAATCCTCGATTTGGTCTTGCTTATTATAATCGTGGCTTTGCTAAAGAGTATTCAGGGGATTCAAAAGGAGCCATTTTAGATTATACAAAAGCAATTGAACTTAATCCTGATGATGCCAACGCTTATGCAAACCGCGGAGATCTCAAATACGATATGGATGACAATCCGGGCGCAATTGCTGACTACGACAAATCACTTGTCATCAATCCCCTCAACAGAAGGGCCTATGCGTATCGAGGGATGGCAAAATCTGACCTAAAAAACTATCAGGGAGCACTTGCTGATTTCGACAAAGCGATTGAGCTAGACCCTGATTACGGATTTGCTTATTTCATGCGTGCATACGTAAAGTCTGATTTAAATGACTACAAAGGAGCCCTTGCCGATTTTGACAAGGCGATTGAGGTTGAACCATTAAACGAATTGAATTACAGCAGTCGAGGCTTATTAAAAGAAATGAATGGGGATTTAAGTGGTGCTTGTTCTGATTGGAAAAAAGCAGTCGAACTTGGCCATGACGATGCTGTCAAATGGGTCAGAAATCAATGTTGAATATAGTGTCGTATGTTTACTAAGAAGCAACGCACAAATTAAGAGACAACAATCCTTGTGAAAACTGTATGGACGATGGAATGAAATCACCAAAGCACTCGCTGGTCCTTACATGGGTGGACCTGAACGCACCCAGAGGATGCATTCAGGATTCACTCGTCGGACGTCGCCCAGTCCGGCTATCAGGCTTATACAACCCAACGTCTTTATTGTGGTACGGAAAAGCCTCAATTGTGGCTATTTAGCCAGTTTAGCGACATGCATACACGCAAGCCGGGCCAAATCAGGCTCGACCTGTTGGATGCAGGCGACGCGTGCAGGCGCTCAGACCAACGTCAAACTCTTGAATCGTCAAACAGATCAAAAGGTAAATGCATCAAATAAGACTTTCCAAACACAAAGCCGCAAAAGAACTCTGTAATTCAAAATTTGAGCAGCCAGTCTTAACTGGTAAATATTCAATTCACTAAAACAACGGGAATAGAGATTGATCTATCTCGAAGCTCACATAGAAACACCCTTCAGACCAGTATTGCCACTCAAAGAGTTTACACATATCAATCTTTTGAAGACAATTTGTAACATTCAGCGATCTTTGCTAGCGGCAATGAACGCAAGTCCTATCGAGAACAAAATATATCTCTTGCAACAATCTTGGCCTTTTGAGAATATGGCTCCGTACCACTTGAGAAATAGCGGGCACCTGACGTTGGAAAAACAATCTGACGCTCCCAAGTGAAGAGGCCCGTTCGACACATCGCATCAAACTCCATCGCACCGACGTCCTTACATTGCAGATTGATTTGAAAAATGACCACCTTGCTCTCACTCAATTGATCCCATTTAGAACTCATCAACCGTGCATACAACGTTGTACTGTAGAGGGTATCTCGTTGATTTTGATAATGACCAACTTTAACCCAGTCACTCTGGGCAAGAGCTGATGATGCCGAGGCGAGCAAGAGAACCAGAGCAGCAAATAGTTGCCTCATGCGAAGATTTGATCGGCATTCAGGACGCAAAAACCTAATAGAACAGGCGGAGAACCCATAAAAGTTTCATTGATGATTTTGCAGCATTCGACAGACAACGGTGAGAGCCGTTGGCTTACCAAGCGTGAATGATGCGATTCAATAGTCCATAAAGCTATAAGCTCAAATCGGAATAGTTGCTTCGATATCCCAGCCGTCGTGGGTCAGTTCACTCGATTGATCCTCTGCCTCCTCTTCAACAGCATCAACAAGCAAAAATTCTTCAGAGCGGTAGCAATAAAACCTGACCAAACCGATCATCGCGTCTCCTACCTCACACTCTCATTTAAAACCCGGCAACAGCTTCGGCAAGGGATTGGAATCAACTGATCAGCAGCCGCACACCATCATGGGAGGGATGTCATCGAAATCGGCCATGGGAGCCTCTCTGCTCTTTGGAGCCATCCCCCTCGAAATCGGGGTTGTCGCCATTGGTGCGAGCATTGCGATCTCCATCTCCATTGGCGTCGCTGTCCTGTTCGAGCGATGGAAACAACAGAAGAACAACGACGACGCTCAGCCATGACGGAGAACTTTCTACTCAATGGGCACGAGGTGCCATTGTCTGCCCCAAGCGACCTGGCCGTTGCCAAACGCGTGGCAGCGCAGTTTCAACGGCGAATCTCTGAAAACGATTGGCGGCCGTATCGATCACAGCAAGAAGCCATTGAGGCCTGGTCGAAACTGGGCGGAATCCGTGTTGCTGTGATGAAGGCCCTGGAGCTTCTGTGATGCCTGTGGTTTGAGGCCTCAGTAGCAGTAGCGGTCTGGAACGACCTTGCTCCGAAGAATGCAGTAGCCCGACACCTTCTCGGCGGGGCGTCTGCTCAGCATCGGCAGGCTGATGGTGCGATTGGAAAGGAATACCGTGAGCAACCCCGGCACATGGAGTGATCAGCCGGACCATCGCTGTTGAACGCGCAACACTCATTTTGATTCAGGAGAGTCCCAGAGCCCTTCGCAGTAAGACAAATCCTCGGCGAGCACCTGCTCGATGTCTGGATCACCAGCCAGGTAATCCATGCACTGCTCAAAGGGACTCATAGCGGAATACCAATCCCAGGCGTCGTCACCAACGGCGGACGCTGATCCGCCGGTGAGAGGAATCAGCAGTGCAGCGAAAGCCAAGCGGTGCATCCCCACCGATTCAAAAACCCATTGTGATGAGAGAGAACACGGGTGGCCTGAACAAAAGCTGAAAGCGACGGCGGACACAGCCCAAAGTCGCTCACGAGATACTCAGCAGTGATCGGAAAGCATCTCAGCAGTTGCTTCACAGCAACTTCAAGGATACCCTGGAGTAACTCGCACGATCACACCTGTGATCAAAGCCACCACCCGTGAAAACCAGGTGAAGCTCACGGTCTCCGTGCCGCCAAGCCTGCATGTGTTGCTGCGCAGCTGGGCGCTTTGCGAGGGTCGTGAGCTCACCAGCGTTGTGCTGCAGTGCGTGGAACTGTCCGTTCGACAAATGAAAAGCAACGGCTCCATCCCAGCGGCCGCAGTTCGTAACTACGAAGCAGCGTGTGATGACCGACTTGCGATGGGAGGTCTGTGACCATGCTTTTTGATCAGATCGAGAAGGGACTGCAAGCCCCGACGATGGACGCGGTGATCGCGTTGACGGAGCGCTTTCAGGATCTTGAAATCAAGCCTGAGGCAATGGTGTTCACCTTCCTGCGCAGGATCGACGAAACCATCCTGATCGGCTATTCAGAAGCATTTTCATCAACGTGCAAGGAGTTTCAACAGCGCGACTTTGTTCTGGTCGAAGCACGCCGGGGAACCCTCCGCGAGGAACGACTTCTGCTGATGACACTCCAGGAGATCGGACTTAAACCCACTTACAACAGTCATTGTTTTGCAGCTGATTCCAATCTGATTCGGCATCTGAATCATCTGGGCTGGCCGATTGGTGATCTCAGATCATCGACGTTCCAGAAAAAATGGCACAACCAACGCTTCAGCCATCAACCAGACGACAACTAACCCTGAATCTGACGGGCCCGCCTCACCAAGTCCTGGACAGCTTCAGGCGGCGCAGCAGCACGTTCACCCTCTTCAACCGCTCGATAGTGATCAGCAACAGACCATGCAGATGTCCTCGAATCCTCGATGAAGCGGGGAATCAGATGCAGGTGTAAATGCTGGGCTCCTTCACCGAAGGCGATCGCATACACACGATCACACCCGGTGAGCATCTTCACGAGCGCACTGGCGCCTCGAACAGCTCGGCCCCAGTCAGCGCACTCCTCCTCGTTGAAATCAATTGGGCCCGAAACGCGCCGAACACTGTCGAGCAGTAACCAGCCGGGCAACGGCGCTGGATCAGCATGGTGGCGCAGAACCCAAAGAGCGTCGCGCTGAATCTCATAGCGCTCGATCAGGTCGACATCGGAATGAATCCGGCAAATGGGACAGTGTGAAAGCGCAGCCTCTGATGACGCGGCAGTGTCCATAAGCCCAGGCATCATGAATAGAGCACAACGATTGGCTCGCACACAATTTCCCCCATCATGTGGCGCTTCCTGATCAGTGTCTGCATCGGCTGGTTTGGCACCGTGATTCCGGTGCTGCTTTCGGGAATTGTCCGGCAGCTCAGCTGGGGCTTACGCCTACTCCTGCCGGATTGGATTGTGCACGGAAGCTTCGCCGTGGCACTGGTGCTTTGGATCGCCCTGATGCTCAGTCTCCTGATGAGGGTATGGCGATCACCGCGCTCAAGGGTGACGTTCGGCCATGACGATCAGCGCTTGGCAAGACCACGCCCATTTCCAATCAATCCGAGATCGATGATCACGCCGATCGCCACGACCAATATTCCGCTGAAATTGGAAACGCCGCCAAATGATGAGGACGCCCAGCAATAACCAAGCGTTGTCGTCGGAAGCAGGATCAAACCAAGAGCCGGGATCACAGGATTAGGGACGGCCATCCCAGCAAACGGCTGCAGAACAAAACTGCCGTTGAAAAGCCACATCAGCACCAGAATCAGGCGCGGTGCCAGCAGTCCGAGGGCAGCCCAAAAACACATGGACAGGGTCCTGACGTTCTCCTTTTGGTAGCGACAGATGCGAAATCCTGCCGACTCGGCGACGGCGTGAGCTCGCAGGAGATCCTCTCTGGCATCGCAGACGTCCAATGGAGATGATCCAGGCGTGGACCAACCCCTCGATCAGGCCCTTCGATCAGGACGAGCTTTGAATCACAGCGTCCAAGACAACGTGCTGCAGGCTGGGCAGAACGAGATCGCAACACAAGAAGCAATCAGCCACCATCAGCCAAGGCATGATGGAGGAAATAAACAACCGATTCATGAAAATTAAAGGGCTATTTTTAACACTTTTAAGCCTTATTTGTGTGAACAGCGCGCCCGGCGAGGCACAACCCACAGGAAGCCATACTCCAATGCCTGATCAATACAATTCATAGAACTGACTTATCATCAACGAAGGCCAAAGTCCAATCCAAACCAAACAATATGAAATTACTCTGATCAACAAAGACAGCATCAGGAATACAAGTGGATCCAGATGGGATTTTGACCTGGTCTTCCTGCAGTGGGATAAATACGCCAACCCAAATCATTACTCAATTACCAGAAACGACCTAGGAAAAGGCAACTGGGTCGACTGCAACAAGGGAATGTATGATGTTGAATGGCAGGATCAGGATTATTCAAATCAGTATTACTACTAACGCTCAGGGAAATGGCTCCTGAAGGAGGAGTTCGGATCTGAGGAATGGCAACATCCAGAGGCCGATTGGGAAGAATTTGGGCGTCTTGGAGACAACAGAATGACAAGGGTTTTCAATCTGATCTGCGGCACAACATTCAAAACCAGAAAGTGACGCCTAATGGCTTTGTCAACAAAAAGCCTGGACTAAGGATATACAGCGATGACATATGACAAAACGATCAGCAACATCCTTGATTCCTTTAACGATCGAACCACATGAAACCTGGAATCAGGTTTCCAAACTGCAGTTGATCATTAACTCAAAGGGAACTGCAGCATTCGGCAACTGCAAAAGCGTGCTGGAAAGAGTTGCAATGTCCTGCGGCTGCGTCATCGCCTCAGGAGCCACACGGCTGATTGAGGTGGCCATTTCTGTATTCACCCAACTGGGGCAAAACGCTGTCACCCGAATTCCGGCCTCCCAGCCTTCGTTGCGCATCGTTTGGCACAGCGCCATCAAGGCGAACTTGCTCACTGGGTAACCGGCCATCCGCCCCTTGGAGCGCTTGCCACTCATCGAAACCAACACCTGAATCCTCCCCTCACCACTGGCACTCAGCGATGGCCAGGCCGCCCGGGTCAACCACCAGGGCCCCATCACATTCACCCGCCAAAGATCATCGAGATCGGTCTCCTCGCCCTCTGAAAACAGCAAGCCCGTGCGACGCAAAATCCCCGCGCAATGAATCAAAGCCGTGAACCCATCACGCCAGTGCGTTGTGGCGGCCACCCACTCAGACGCGGAAGCCGGATCACAAGCGTCGTAGGGATGCACAAGCACCCTGTCCTGTCCGGCATCGACAAGATCCGGATGGTCCTGGCGCAATCGATCTGGATCCCGTACACCAAGGCTGATGTTGTGGCCATCGTTCAGCAAGCGTTGGGCGATGGCGAACCCGATACCGCGGCTAGCGCCGCTGATCATCACGGTGCGTTTGATCAAGACAACCTCAACAGCGTGGTGAGCAGGCGATCGGGATCTCGATCGACAATGGCCAGATCTCGATGCTCGCTGGAGATGAACCCTTGCTCCACGGCATTGTCGAGAAAACTCACCAGGGAATCGAAATAGCCCTCCACATTCAGCAGACCACAGGCTTTGCTATGCAAGCGGAGCTGCGCCCAGCTGAGCGCCTCGAACATTTCCTCGAGGGTCCCCAATCCACCTGGAAGAGCAACCATGGCGTCCGCAAGTTCAATCATCCGTGCTTTGCGGTGATGCATCGACGGCACCACTTCCAGACATGTCAGCCCTTGATGGGCCACCTCATCCTGTTTCAGGGACTCCGGAATCACGCCGATCACCTCGCCACCGCCTGCGAGAACAGCATCGGCAACAGCACCCATCAAGCCGATCTGTGCGCCGCCATAAATCAAGCCCACATCGTGGCGCAGCATCGCCTCCGCCATCGCTTCAGCCGCCTGCTGAAAACAATCGGAGTCGCCGCTTCGTGAGCCGCAGTAAACACAAAGGCGACGCACAACTCAACCCCAAACGTGACGATCCTCCTTCAGGATCGTTAAGGCCCCGCCCTAATCGATCTCTCGTTAGGACTGAAGTGGTGATCCAACATGAATCACGCCATGACTGACAGCGCGGAACTCATTCTGAAGCTGGTCGATGAGCACAGGATTCTCGACGAAGCAGCCGGCCTCAACGAGCCCTCAGGACTCACCCTCAATGCCGATGGCACAGCCCTGTACACCGTCAGTGACGACACTAAAGCAGTCTTCAAACTTGATCTGAAGGGTCGCTTGAGCATCAGCGGATCCTTTTTCGTTGGGGTTGAAGACCTGGAGGGCATCGCCGTCTCGGCAGACGGCGAGCGGTTACTGATGGTTCAAGAGGAAACCAATTCCATCG
Source organism: Synechococcus sp. CC9616 (assembly GCF_000515235.1). NCBI lineage: Bacteria > Bacillati > Cyanobacteriota > Cyanophyceae > Synechococcales > Synechococcaceae > Synechococcus > Synechococcus sp. CC9616. The sequence goes on from NZ_KI911558.1 coordinate 866,407, forward strand.
TCACAGTGGATCTGGAGAGCCGCCGTGAGCTCAGCAGACGGCCATTGGCAGGAATGCAGAACTACGACAGCATTCGCCACTACTTTCCCGATCCTCCCGACAACAAAGGACTGGAAGGCATCACGGTGAATTCACACAACAACCATGTATTTGTGGTGAAAGAGGGTCGACCAGGGGTCCTGATTGAGGTGTCCGCAGACCAGACAAGCATTCTGAACTCCCACCTCCTGTCTACAGAAAACGGGTTTAAACATCCCAAAGTTGAACCTGAGAAGCTTGATTTCTCCGGCCTCAGTTACGACGGCAGCCGGGATACGATCTGGATCACAAGTGATAAAGGCCAGTGCCTATTTCATTACGACTGGAACAACGATTGCGTTCTGCAGAGGCTGGATTTAACCATCGATAACGGTGGGAAACAGACGTGCATCCGCAAATCAGAAGGGGTGGCGATCGATCCCGAAAGGAGGCGCCTCTACGTTGTAGGTGAACGCGATGGGATGCTTTACACCTACAAAATCCGAGAGAAATAAGATCTGTCACTGATCCAATTGTTTTGTGGATTAAAAATTCCTCAAACCTTAGCTGCTTCAATTGGAATCCAAGTAGATCCCTTGAAATTGCAGAAGTTATTGACTCCCTTCAACGGGTAAATCGATATTTTGCTTTTTACATATTTCCGTTGCGTACAACAGCGCAGCTTGTATGTTTGAAGAATCGTCTGATCCCAATACATCAATAACTTTTCTAGAATATTCATTGAAATTATTTTCGCTGATAGCACCATCTTTTCTAAGGTTGCACAACAGAGTTAACGCCTGATAGAGAGACACATACCCACCCACATATGAGGTATCACATCCTTTCTGATTTTGCTCCCGGAGTGTGTCCATGAACTCCTGGTAAACACTTTGAGCCGACGCTGCTGGAGCGAACAAAAAGATGGATGTAATCAGAGAAAGAAGTTTCACAATGCAAAAAACAAAACAGCAGCATATCTATATCGTAACCGATTTTTTCCTATACAACCAACATCATCGATGGTCTCGCCCAAGCCAATACAGGAATAAACGCTAGAATCCTTAAATAGGTATTTAACGTTATGCGTTGATGAAATTATTGATCCTTAGCGCCCTTGCGCTTCTAATTCATCCGCCTGCAAACGCAAATCTAATCAATTCAAGAGAATACAATTGGTTCTTACTTGGAAGAGTGGTGGGAGCCACTAAGGTTGTCTGCAGAGAAAAGGTGAACGTCAACAAGCGGAACGTCTATGCCGACTCCAGGGAGATATTCAACGACACCAGAGAAATCCTGCCCGAGGAAATTGTTAAGCAAGCCTGGCAGGATTTAAGACGCAATTGCAAAAAGATTGGGGGTGTAGACATCGGAGAACTATGAAACAAACCGTACGATTCTTTCATTATCATCAGCCATCCAAGCCTCTGATTCCCGACCTAAATCCTGATAACAATTAATCACTCGATGAGTCGTCCTATTCCAGCCCATCTACTGATCACCGGTGCCAGCTCAGGGATTGGGCTTGAGGCTGCCAAAGCATTGGCATACGAAGGCCATGTCCTCACGCTTCCCTGCCGTACCCAGAGCCGCTGCGACCAAACCAGAGCTGCGTTGCTGCAATCAGGAGCTGATCCAAAACAATTGGATTGTCCCGTGGTCGACCTGGCAGATCTCAACAGCGTGGAGCGGGGCTGCCAAAGCTGGCTGGCGGAAGCAAAACCACTCGATGGTCTGATCCTCAATGCGGGATTGCAACGAGCGGGGACCAAACAACCGTGTTTCAGCCCGCAAGCCATCGAGCTCACCTTTGCCGTGAACCATCTGGCCCATCAACTGATGGCGATGCGTCTGATGCCTTTGCTGCAACCGAACAACCATTCGAGGATTGTGATCACCGCATCCGATGTCCATAACCCTGCCTCTGGCGGAGGACGCGTTGGCAATCCGGCAGGGCTAGGAGACATGGAAGGACTGAACAAGGGCGCCGGTTTCGAGATGGTCGATGGCAGCAGTCGCTTTGATGCCGACAAGGCCTACAAGGACAGCAAACTCTGCAATGTGTTGATGGGTCGTGAGCTGGCACGACAGTTGCATGGGTTTGGACGAGCAGTGCCAGTGATTACATGGAGTCCAGGGCTGGTGATCCCGAAAAGCTCCGAGGGATTTTTCCGAACAAGCCGCCATGAAAATCCCATTGGCCTGGCGTTATTCAGCTTTGTGGCCCGTGACTTGTTGCGCCTGACGGAATCAACGTCAACCGCTGGCAGGCTTCTGTCCGCTTTGGCCACGGAACAGACATTCGCTCAGCCCGGCTTCGCGTACTTCAGCAATCACCTGATCGGCCCCGGGCGCCATCGATTTGAACCCAAGGACACCAGCGAAGAAGCAAACGACGCTGCCAAAGCAGAGCGGTTGTGGCGGTTGAGTGTTGACCTGATGACGCAGACCTGCCAGATATGACAGGGGTGCTTGCGGCGCTGGGAGCCGCTCTGGCCTGGACATCGGCGAGTGCTTTGTGGCGTTCCTTAAGCCATGTTGGATCGGCCCTGCAGCTGAACTGCCTCAAGAACAGCTTGGCGACGATGCTGTTTCTGCCGATCCTGCTCACCCTTCCCTGGAGCGAGTTTCCAATCGAGAGCCTTCTGCTGCTGGCCAGCGGCGTGATTGGAATTGCACTCGGCGACAGTTTTTATCTTGCTGCCTTGAGAAGGCTTGGTACCCGGCGCACTCTGACGGTGGAAGCCATCGGGCCTGTTCTCGCCAGTATCGGAACAGTCAGCCTGGCAAGGGAATCCCTCACTCTTCAAGCCTGGATTGGAGCGGCATTGGTGAGCACGGCGGTGTTGTTGATCGCCTGGCCCAATGGTTCAGATGATTACAGCTCCTTCAACCGAGATGGACTGCTCTGCTCCTTGATGGCGGTGATCTGTGGACTGAGCGGTGCCTTCCTGGCTCGCCAGGTCCTGGTGGGAGGTGATCTGTCTGCTCTGCAGAGTGCTGCCATCCGGCTGCTCGGAGGAGCTTTGGCCCTGCTGCCCTTTTCTGCTCGGGCATGGCGCAAACTGCCAAACCAGTCAGCCGCCATCAATGGGCGGCTGATGATCGCCACCGTGCTGGGCACCAATCTCGGCATCGGACTGCAGCAAGTGGTGTTCCAACAGCTGCCGGTTGGACCTGGCGTGACTCTGATGAGCACTGCCCCTGTGATGGCACTCGTGGCAGCGCGTTTTGAAGGCGATCCGCTTCAGCCGCGGGGAATTGGGGCTGCGCTGCTGGCCGTGGCTGGAGTGGCCTTCACCAGTCTTTGAAGCTTCAGGAAGCTGGAGCTACTGACTACGTGATTGATGGCTCAATGCTCGTCTACAACCACGACACCAGTCAGTACGTAGACCGCTCGGTCTGCAAGCGGCCATCGATGTGTACGGCCTACAGGGCCTCCTGGAAGTCGAAGAATGAGTACGTCACCGATGAGCTTGAAGAAATAGCTTCAGGCCTCAAGGATGTCCACTTCTCGCTAACAGACAAGGTGGTGGTGACTAACGCTGTCATTACTGGCCATGCCGCAGCCTTCCCGCTGCTAGAGGAACTGAATCAGTGGTTCAAACATCTGGCCAAAGCGTGTCTAGGTAACGACCTGGAGTACGTCACTTGGTACACCCCTAACGGCTCCAAAGTCGTTCAGGAGTACCGGGAGATGTTGACTGAGCGGGTGACTACATACGCCATGGGTAGTGGTAGTTACTGGCGGCCGCTGAAAGATCACAAGTGAAACAGGAACGGTCGTTCACAAATCACATTCCAGACCGGATGGGGCGATCTCTAAGAGTCAAAGACTCAGACCGCTTTGGGTGCCAACTGGACCCACTCACAGGATGCCTGCATCATGCATGAAACCCTCTGTACTTGGGATCAGCCCTTCTATGCCGTCCACGATTGTTTCTATGGCCCTGCGGGGACAATGGATGCACTCTGTGGCAAAGCAAGAAAGGCCTTCAGTGATGTGGTCAACTTCGACTGCTTGGGCACGCTTATGAACACCAATTAGCTGGACATCGATAAGCCCCACAAGGGCAAGGCAGACATCTCTGAGTGCGTTAATTCGCCTTATATTTTCTCCTAAATGAGTGCTCACCGTTCAGCTCCTTCTCACCCATTGGGGTGAACCCTGGAACCAATCACCCAAATCATCACGCGAGCCCTTGAAATGATCTTCACTGGTTTGCCCGGGTAGATTCATTTGTTGCATAAATCCGTTAACAGATTCCTGACCAAGATGACCTTTGGCTTGAATGGATCTGGCTTTGCGAAGCCAATGCCAAACCGTTGAGTTTCTGTCTGCATGTTTCTGCACAAGAATCCTTTCATCCAAACTTACGTGTTCGTTTCTAGACAAACGGGTCAGGATATCTTGGAGTAAAAGTCTTGTTTTCGTGGTAAGCATCAGAAGGAAATCTGGTCAGTAAATCGTAGTAAGAAAGTATTAGGTATCTGCAATTTCTCGAAATCCTTACAAAACCACAAAACTGCTTTGGTTGCGCTACTTAAGTGTCGTTAAATAATTGCTTGCTTTTATCCTTGCCCTTTTAATTGATCAGTTTTCTGCATCTAAGTCGGAGAATTGTTTCGTTGGCTACTCAATCCTTTGAAATGTTGTGGTCCATACCATTTACGACGTTGACATACGATCACCCCCCTGAGATCTATTGGAATCAGGGGGATGTTTCGGCTCCCCCACATACACCATTAATAGTTTGAGTCTGGCTCGGTTCACCCGAGAGTATGTCCGTGGAAATCGGACCTCTACTTTGGCCAGAGTACATAGGCGCACGAGATACAAAGTGCTGCCAATCCGTGTGGGGCTTTCAAGTTTCGACCTCCGGAAACCTAGGGAAATGCGTACTTCTACACAGCAACTTTAAAATGACACACCTTAGGAGGCTTAAAGACGAAACTCTGTTCCTTCTAAACACAATATCAACATACAGATAGCGACACCGAAGGTGGAGCGATCCTAATAACATCAACACCTTGCAGACAACTTATTGGCGGCCACTGCCATTAAGTGTGGTGTAACATAAATCTTACACTTTAATGAGAAAGCCCTGTAAAGGGAATAGTTATCAGGTTGCTTACTGTTGGAGACCCTCCTCCTGTGCCTTTCGAGTTACGAACAGATACAGGGACTATGACAACCGACCTCGGAAGGGTAGGTGTTATGGAGCATGAGTTTAGAGATCTCCCCTGCTGGACAATCTCACAGCTGCAATTGCTAAGGCTCCACTTTGTTGTCCTCCAGCACTGACAATAACCTGCTGGCAACCTAGGGACGTGGTGCTCCCTAGTGTGGATATGCTGTGGGACTGGAGGCGGTTCTTCATTTCCCTCTACTTTCCTCTTTTCCAATAAATTTTTCGTGTCTTAGTATTACTCAGCGAATGTAATCTTTACATCTTATAGAGTTTCTTCATTTCTTCACTTCTTACCTAGCCGATTATTTTCCCGATCGACCTTTTCCACTGATGCTAGTACATTTATAGGGTGCAATTCCTTATGTCAGTATTACAGACAACATCATCCCGCCCTTGTCAGGCATAGACCAATTTTTGAAGACATTAAACGATATCAAAAGGGAGATATACAATCCTATAGATGAACGCATTTGTAGCAACAATCACTTTCCATAAAGGCGATCGATCTTTCTCTTTTGCTCGGCCAATCGTAATTCCTCAGGGGAATGCACGGGCCAGCGATTAAAACGCAGGCAACGAATATATGTTAACCACCAATATTCCATAGCTACATGCTAGCAAAAGCCAACAGTCCGTAGCAAACTAAGTATTAGTTACTTCTTCAGCATGGAACTTTAACAATAAGCCTTCTTGTTGGATTCTGGTGTGGCTATAACTTCCCTCGATATGGCAGAAAAGCGAAAGACCAACAGGTAATCACTCTGGCATCAATACGGTATCTATCACATGAATAATGCCATTCGTACTTTCAATATCAGTTGCTAAAACAGTGGCGTTATTGATAAAAACTTTACCGTCTAATATTTTAATCGAGACCGATTGACCATTTAATGTTTCAGCACTTGACAACTTAATGACGTCAGCAGCTTTAACATCTCCTGCCACGACGTGATATGTAAGAATATCAGTAAGCTTTTGCTTATTCGCAGGCATTAATAACATTTCGACCGTGCCAGCAGGAAGCATTGCGAAAGCCTCATCGGTTGGAGCGAAGATGGTAAAAGGTCCTTCACTCTTTAAGGTTTCAACAAGCCCAGCCGCACCAAGCGCAGCAGCCAATGTTTCGAAGTTGCCTGCTGAAATAGCAGTTTCAACTACGTCCTTGGAGGGCATGGAGTGATCTTCGTCGCCCATATGACCACCCGAGTAAGCGTTCGTAGAGGTCAGAAGACTCAATGACAAAGCAGCAATGCCTAGACGAAACGAAGTGTTGAAAAATTTCATTTTAAGGTAGCGGGTACATCAAACTTAACAAGATGCTCTCACCAAGCGCGGGCTTTTGGCTTAGGTGAAATTACTTAAGCCATTATCATTGAAATCAGTTTGCAATGTTCATCACAGAACGTTTTGTTGGGCTCCATAACAAGCGTTAATACTTGCCTGATGATTTGTACTTAACGTGAACATTAAGCCTGCTACAGAGTCACCTAGACTCCACCCTGAGACATCTGAAACAACATTTGATTAATATCTTTCACTTACCAAGATTGATTATCCACTCCTTACCTATCTAATCAACTCTCTAATTAATAATGTCCGAACATTTCGCTAAATGGTCGCCCCATGCAGATCGTTGGTTCTCCTGGGAAGTTGACTCTGAAGACTCAAATGCCCCTCTAAACATCCGTAGTTGGACCCCAACAGACGTTCAACGCCGCCAAAACGTGACTCTAAGCAAGAATTTCTTGCTCGCCTTGGCCATGAACCTACAGACGAACGTGACCTAGAGGAGATTCGTCCCGAATTAGTTACTAACGTTGCGGATAATCCTGCTCTTTACTATCCAGGCGAGAGTGAAGATGCCGCTGCTAGCAGATATTATGAGTGCCCAACACCTGCCTCAGCTGGTTATTTGACTCGTCAGGCTTGATATACACCCTAGGAGTATTTCAACATAAATTTCCGGAGGGGTACGCACATTGGAGGACGACCCCGCTATCCCCGTATACCCCTCTGCTTAAGAAAAACAGAGGGGCGGGGAGGGG